>JAZGHI010000539.1:0-4565 GCA_036480955.1 Candidatus Adiutricales bacterium | reverse complement strand
GCGTTTTTACAAAAACGCATAGACGTGTTATTGTTTGCTTTAATTGTTTACTTAATTGTTTACTCCGTAAACAATCTCTCGTTTGTGCGTTTCCGGAAGGAAACGCTTAAGTAAACAATCTTTTGTTTTTGCGTTTTCCAAAGGGAAACGCTCTAAGCAAACAATTTGGCAATTACATGATGTTTTGGCGTTTGTCTCGACGTATGAGGGACGATTGACCGACTTAGTTTTCATGTTATTGATGGCCTAAAACGGAACATTAATATGACAAACGCTCTAGTCCCCATGGACCAAAAAAATCCGCGGCTAAACCTTCTGTCCCAGATACAGCATGTGGCCGCTCGTTTCCACCACGGCCGGATCGGTCGAATACTCGATCACTGTCTTTTCCCACTCTTCCCATTTCCTTTTATCGTCCGCGGCGGCGGATTAATTCGGTCTAACGAATAAGGATAACCAGGTCAAACTGCGATTTCCAGGTTATGGAGCCCATTCTATTCAGTCCCGGCAGACGATCCAGTAAACGCTGGGCCTCTTTCTTCAAAGCCGGGCGATGATAGAGGGTAGTGATCCCGTTCCGTTTGGGTTTGTCTTCAACCAGGGTGGCTGGAAAACCCATGGCCGCGAGTACGTACCGGTAGGTTTCGCCCATACCGGGCCGGCCGCTTTCATTTAGAATGGCCATCCTTGGTCTGCCGCTCTTTTTTGGCTTAGCTTTTGGTTTAACGGGTTGGGCCGCTTTTTTTTCGGGCGCCGAGATTTTTGGCTTGGGCTTGGGTTCTTCCGCCTTTTTTCTGGCTTGAGAACGGGTTTCGACGATAGTGGGGCTTTTACCTTTCCGACCGACCGTGATATTTTCAGATTGGCCCAGTTCAAGCTGTTTCCAGGCGGATTTTGATAAATTTGACTCGTCCACCTCAGGAGCCTTGCGGACTACGGTTTCGTCCCAGTTTTCATCCAGACTCTGCCACCTCGGGGGAGGAACCTTAAATTTCTCAGCCGCCTTTTCAGCCATGGTGACATGGGCTAAGGTGGTGGTCGGCGCGGTGGTGGCCGGTTTTGGGCTCAAGGCCTGGCTGGTGGTAACGATGGCGGCCGTCTCAGGAGAATCAGACGCTTCGCTCATTACCGTGGCTGTAGTACCGGTTGCAGCGGCAGACTCCTCGGGACCTCTTACCGGGATTGTAATATCAGCGGCCGCGGTTGTCTTTTCCCCAGACTTTGGTTCGGTGGCGGGTCGTGAGGTTTTTATTTCTATTTTTCCCGGAATGTTGGTAATCGAACGGCTGATACGATTCCTGACAACAAGTTCGGTATCGTCAAAGAATGGTTCGTTACGGAGAGAACCCAGGACATAAAAGGAGAGGGCCACCACCGGAAAGATGATGATGAGCAGACGCTGCAAACCGGATCCGGGAGACAATTTTTCTATCACTCTTAGGTTAAAGCCGCTGAAGCATGCTTCGCCTTTTTAAAGGCTGTTCTTATTGGTGTCCCACGCCTTGGCCTCGGGTATTTTATTAAGCGGCCATTGACCTTCCTTTCGTAGTCCAGGCGGTGGGGTGATAGGCCTCTTTCCTATATTAGAAAGTAATATTAACTTCTTGTACCATGGCAATTTTTAATTGGCAAGATCAAAGAATGCCCGCAAGGTCTCTATCCTTGACACTTCTTACGGTTATTGGCATAACCAGTTTGAAGAAACTAAATAACTGTCAGTAAAAAAAATAAGAGGACCCGCCATGACCACTATAGCCTATGCTGATTGTCCATCCGGTGTAAGTGGAGACATGTTCCTGGCCGCCTGTCTGGACCTTGGATTTTCAATCGACACCTTGAGGCAGGAGCTGAAAAAACTCGATTTGTACGGATTCCGTATCGAGACCTGGAAAGGGTCCAAAATGGGTCTTGCCGCTCAGTTTCTCAAAGTTGAAGCGGAAGAGCAGCACCATCATCGGAGACATCGCGATATTTTAGAGATGATTGCCCGAAGCGGCCTTGCGGATCAAGTCAAGACTCGGGCGGAAAATATTTTCAAGCGATTAGCCGAAGTCGAGGGGCGTATGCACGGTATCGATCCGGCTGAGGTCAGTTTTCACGAGGTCGGGGCGGTGGATTCGATCGTGGACGTGGTCGGGGTCTGTATCGGTTTGGACAGCCTTGGGATTTCCCGTCTGTATGCCTCGCCCCTCCCTCTAGGTACAGGCTGGACAAAGTCTGCCCACGGCCGGCTGCCTCTGCCCGCCCCGGCCACCCTGGCCCTTCTGGAAGGTGTGCCTACCTACGGCACCGGTCTCAAGTACGAACTAGTCACCCCGACCGGCGCGGCCATTTTGACGACCCAGGCCGAAGAGTTCGGCCCTATGCCGGCCATGACCGTATCCAGGATCGGCCATGGAGCGGGCACCCGGGACCTGCCCGACCGGCCCAATTTCATGCGCCTGATCCTGGGACAGGCCGAGGCTGAAGCGACCAGGGAAAGGCTCATGGTCGGTGAAACAAACCTGGATGACATGAATCCCGAGTTCTTCCCGTATGTCATGGAACGATTGCTCAAGGCCGGGGCGCTTGACGTCTGGCTGACTTCGATTCAGATGAAAAAGGGCCGGCCCGGAACGATGCTCTCGTTTTTAAGCCGGCCTGGAGACGTGGAAATATTGCGCTCCATCATCCTGACCGAGTCGACGACCCTGGGTATCAGGACCTTTCCCGTGGAACGCCTGGCCGTGCCTAGAAATGCGCGGGTCGTAAAAACATCTTGGGGAGAGGTGGCGGTTAAGGCCGTGGTTCGGGAAGGGCGAACCGAACTGGTCCCTGAATACGAGGCCTGCCGGAAGATAGCTGAAAATGAGGGCCTGCCGCTAAGAGAAGTATACGCCCGCGTTCAGGCTCTGGCCGCGGAGCAGGCCGAAAATCCGGACAATGGCCAGGCTTAAGGGATTACAAATAGGGCAGGTACTGATCGATCTCGAACTGGCTCACCTGAGTGCGGTAACGGTCCCATTCGATTTTTTTATTCTCGATAAATTTATCGAAGATATGCTCGCCCAGGGCCTCTTTCACTAAGCTGCTTTTCTCCAGTTCCTGAATGGCGTCGTAAAGACTGTCGGGAAGGAACGAAACTCCCAGCTTTTCCTGATCCTGTCTGCTCAGGTGGGATATATCCTCATCCACAGGTTCGGGTAAGATGTATTCATATTTAACACCTTCCATGCCCGCGGCCAACATGACCGAAAAGGCCAGATAAGGATTCACCGCCGGGTCTGGAGCCCGGTATTCGAACCGGATCGAATCTTCCTTTCCGGTCCTATAGCTGGGAACTCTCAACAAAGTCGAACGGCTGCGCCTGGACCAGGCCACGTAAATCGGGGCGCCGTAACCGGGCACCAGCCGCTTGTATGAATTGATCCACTGGTTGGTAATGGCGGTAATTTCGCGGGCATGAAAAAGCAATCCGGCCATAAAATGTTTGGCCAGCTTGGAAAGACGGTTTGGGTCATCGGGATCGTAAAAGACGTTGCGGCCGTCTTTAAACAGGGATTGGTGGACGTGCATGCCCGACCCGCTTAAATCCTGAGCCGGTTTGGGCATGAAGGTCGCGTAGACTCCGTTTTGATGCGCGATTTCTTTAATAATGATCCGGTAGGTCATAGTCTTATCAGCCATGGGAAGACCTTCATCGAAGTGAAGATGTATCTCGTTCTGACCGGGAGAAACCTCATGCTGAGAGTAACTGACTTCTATTCCCATGTCCTGCAGGGCAAAGATGCTTTTACGTCTTAAATCGGTGCTCAAGTCAAGGGGTCTGGTGTCGAAAAAGCCGGCGGAATCAATGGGGACCGGCGCGGAATTGTCCTTGAAGTAATAATATTCCAGCTCGGGTCCCACCATGTAGATGTATTCATCCCCGAGGAGACGATCAAGCAGGCTTTTTAAGGCGTACCTTGGATCACCCGTGTAAGGTCTACCGTCGGGCTCCAGGACATCGCAGAACATCCGGGCTACCGGCCGGTCTGAAGGCCGCCATGGAACGACCTGGAAGGTCGTCGGATCGGGTTGGGCGATCATATCGCTCTCTTCTATACGAGCGAATCCTTCTATGGAAGATCCGTCAAATCCCGTTCCCTCCTTGAGAGCGTCTTCTAGCTGGGGTGCTGCTATGGCCAGGCTTTTTAACCGGCCTAATATATCGGTGAACCAAAAATGGACGAAGCTGATATCCAACTCGCTTACCAGCTTTAAAACGTCTTCCTCATTCCGGCAGTTCATTGCTCCCTCCACAACCGCGACTAAGCTTCATACCATAACTCCGAAATTATAGTAATTGCAAAAAATATGTTCCGTTTCTAGCCAAGGGAGCTGTTATCCTATCAGCTAACATCGGAGACATGTAACTTAAGGCAATTACATGATGTTTTGGCGTTTGTCCCGACGTATTGAGGACGATTGACCGACATTGTTTTCATGTTATTGATGGCCTAAAACGAAACATTAATATGACAAACGCTCTGCTCAACCTGAGTCAGGCAAAAAAAAGAAAAGGTATCCCTTATTCTGGGGTAAGG
>JAZGHI010000538.1:0-4327 GCA_036480955.1 Candidatus Adiutricales bacterium | reverse complement strand
TAATTTATTTTTTTTACGCTTGCTGCGCGTCCTCGATGGCTAACGCTTTCTTCAGCGCTATAATAGCGATCTCGATCTGGTCGTCCGTGGGTTCTCTTGTCGTTAATTTTTGCACCCAAAGGCCGGGCAGGATCGCCAATTTTAAAAGGGTCCTGTCCATATGACGGCTGGCATACCTGTTGAATTCGTAAGCCACACCCGCAAGGGGCATCATCAGGAGGATTTTTATAAAAACATAAAATATGTTTATCATCCAGCCCCTCTCCTGATCTGCTGAGCTGATCAAGGGAAAAACCGTAGAAAAAATCAGGATGCTTAAAATCAGTACGATTAATATAAACGCAGTTCCGCAACGCGGATGTAACGTTGTATATTCGCGCGCGTTTTCCACAGTCAAATCCTTCCCTGCCTCATAAGCGAATATGGACTTATGCTCGGCTCCATGATACTCGAACACCCGTCCAATCTCCTTGATTCGCGAGATGAGCAAGATGTAGCCTAGAAAGAAAGAGAGCTTGAGCAGGCCATCAATGGCGTGGAACGCTACCGATCTTACTCCAAAAGAAAGCGGACCGATCCGCCCCAGCAAGAGGCTTAAATAGTGAGGCAAGGCTAAGAAAAGGAGGATGCCCAGGCCAAAGGATACGGCTATAGTCAAGCCCATGGCCCAGACGCTCATCTCTTCATCCGTCTCATCCTCAAGAGCCTGGTTGGCGGAAAAACTCAGTGCGTCAAGGCCGTTTACCAAGGCCTCAATAAGAATTATGCCGCCGCGGAAAAAAGGCCAGGACAGCAGAGGAACCCTGGCGGCGATCGATTTCCAGGGACCCTCCTTGGTAGCCACCTCACCGTTGGACTTACGGACGGCCACGGCCAAGGCTGAAGGAGAACGCATCATTACCCCTTCCAGTACGGCCTGACCGCCGACGTTAAATTTTTGCCTTGTCAAGATAATCCCCCGGAAAGACGGATGGACCGGGAAGCCGAATTAGGCCGGAGCGGATGTGTCGTCGTCTTGATCGTCAGACCCTGCCTCTTTGTTTTTCGAGCCAAAAGGAGTTTTGACGCCCGCGTATTTTCTATGAAACCTTTCCACTCGACCGGCGGAATCGATCAGCTTTTGTTTCCCGGTAAAAAATGGATGGCAGGCGGCACAAATTTCGACCCGGATATTGTCGGTAGTCGAACCGGTCTCGAATTCGCTACCGCAGGCGCAACTGGCTATTATGGTTTTATATTCTGGATGAATGCCTTTTTTCATGATAGTCCTCGCTCTTATGCTAATTTTTAAGCATCTGAGTATACATATTTTTCTAACAGTTTCAACCCTTTTCCCAGACTAAGGGGTCTGAAGCCGCAGAATATACAGGAGAAGGCCAGGGCGTGTTAGAAATCGACGGCAGGCTTCCATATCTTTTCGGCCGGCGGCGTCAATCAAGCCCTTTTTTTATGGGCAGAAACGCCGCCTAAGTATTCATGGAATCGATGAATTCCTGGTTGCTATCGGTGCCTCGCATTTTTTCTAAAAGAAACTCCATACTGTCAATCTGGGTAAGGGGCGCGAGCAGTTTCCGGAGTATCCAGACTCGGTTGAGTTCTTCCGGGGTCAGTAGGAGTTCTTCTTTACGAGTTTGAGAGCGGTTGATATCGATGGCCGGGAAAATCCGCCTATCGGCGAGTTTACGGTCAAGGTTAACCTCCATGTTACCCGTGCCTTTAAATTCCTCAAAAATAACCTCATCCATCCGGCTGCCGGTCTCGATGAGCGCGGTGGCGATGATGGTCAGAGAACCTCCTTCCTCTATGTTTCGAGCGGCGCCGAAAAACCGTTTAGGCTTATGCAGGGCATTGGAGTCAACACCACCGGAAAGTATCTTGCCTGAGGGGGGAACCACGGAGTTATAAGCCCTGGCCAACCGTGTGATACTATCTAACAGGATAATGACGTCTTTCTGGTGCTCGACCAGACGTTTGGCTTTTTCCAATACCATTTCGGCCACTTGTACGTGACGCTGGGCGGGCTCATCAAAGGTGGAACTTATGACTTCTCCCTTAACCGAGCGCTGCATATCTGTAACTTCCTCGGGCCGTTCGTCGATCAACAGGACGATCAGGATCATATCTTTTGAATTAGCGGTCACACTATTCGCCAGGTTCTTGAGCAGCATTGTTTTACCAGTCCGGGGCGCGGCCACTATCAATCCACGTTGCCCCTGACCGATGGGGGTCAAGAGGTCCATGATCCTGACGCAAAAATTATCCGGGTCGGTTTCCAACCGGATCCTTTGTTCAGGATAAAGAGGAGTCAAATTATCAAACAGGATTTTATCTCTTGAGATTTCCGGGTCTTCGAAGTTACAAGTGTCTATATTCAGCAGGGCATAATACCGCTCAGTTTCCTTAGGCGGCCTTATCTTTCCAAAAACCGTATCACCTGTCCGCATATTAAACTTCTTAATCTGGCTTGGTGAGACGTAAATGTCATCCGGTCCAGGGAGATAATTGGATTCCGGCGCCCTCAAGAAACCGAATCCGTCGGGAAGAGTTTCAAGAACGCCTCCGCCAAATATCGATCCGTTTTTCTCGGTCTCGGCTTGAAGCAGGGCGAAAATCAACTCTTGCTTCCGTAAGCCGGTTGCCCCCTCAATCTTATACTCCTTGGCCAGGGAGGTCAGTTCGGATATCTTTTTCTTTTTTAGTTCAGCCAAGTTCATTTTGTTTTTTTTCCTTTCCTTTAAGTAGAAAATTTTTCAGACTTTCTTTATTCTAAATTTCATGGCAACTAGTTATCTTCGGATAAAGTGCCGGATTCATTTCGAGTGGATTTTATTAAAAGAGGCTCTAGCTCGATTTATCAGGATTAGTTACCGCTTTGGAGTTGATGACGGCGGCGCGGCGTAACTTTAAGTAACCGCACTCGCCATTGAAATTACCTCTCAAGATGGCTGTAATATCAGGATATAGGTCACGTGTTGTGACAATTTCCAGGTAGCCCGCCGCGCATGTATCATGGTTCGTAAGGTTGAGGCTTCATCCGAAGTAGATCGAAGGAGCTTGCAGACGATGGAGCTGATTAGTTTATATTATTGACTTTATTCACGGCGAATAAAATCAAGCTGCCATTTTCCACTGTAGGATTTATTTAAAATCAGGATTAAAGTTAATTGGACTAAGGAAAAGACCTCAAATTAGTTTGGCGAACGCCGATTCAGCCCTCTCTCTTTTGAGGAACCCTTTTCTACACTTTGTTCTTCATGGTTTATAATAACCATTGTCTTTGAAATTGTCAAGGGATTTGAGCTAAATCAACGCCTAAAATTGAATGATTGGCGGATAGGCCACAAATGGCGAAAGATAATCGATCAAAAAATTGTTTAACCACCTGTTTTTACGTCTATATCTGCTGTTTCCAGCTCCTTAAGCATTTGGGCCATATCCTCGGGTAAGGGGGCATCAAAAGTGACTCTTCGGCCGGAAGCCGGATGTGTAAAACTAATTCTTGCGGCGTGCAGCATCTGCCGGTTTACCAATCCCTTAAAGGAACCTTTCCTTTTGTTAAGCCAGCCCAAACCAACACCGTAAACGCGGTCGCCCAGGATAGGGCAGCCTATTGAGGCCAGGTGTACCCTTATTTGATGCGTCCGGCCGGTGAGAATATTAAGGCGTAATAAGGACACTCCAAGACCGAACCTTTTGAGAACTTCCCATTTGGTTCTGGCCGGACGACTGGAACGGGCACGTGTTGACATCTCTTTCCGCCGAACCGGATGGCGGCCGATTGGGGAATCAATCAAGCCATGATCCGCCTTAGGCCAGCCACGGCAAATAGCGAGGTAGTACTTTTTAATCCGGCCTTCCTTAAATTGATCCACAAGGCCTTGGTGCGCCTTATCCGTTTTAGCCGCGACCATCACTCCGGAAGTGTCTTTGTCCAGACGGTGCACTATCCCGGGTCTCAGTTCGCCGCCAATACCAGCGAGATCAGTACACAAAGCCAGAATCCCCTGGACCAATGTCCCGGTCCTATGTCCGGCCGCCGGGTGGACCACCAGTCCAGCTGGTTTGTTTATGACAATTATATCCGAGTCCTGATGAAGTGTCTCGAAGTGCACATCCGGATCGGGGATCAATTCGGTTGGGACAGAGTCAGGTATTTCCAGGGAGACTTCCTGCCCCTCTTTCAATTTTAAACCCGGTTTGGCCGGGTTTCTATCCAGGAGGACCAAGCCCTCGTTAATGAGTTTTTTAATCCGGGCCCGCGAAAGATCCTCGGCCACACCGGCTAAAAATCTGTCCAACCGCTCGCCGTGGTTATCCGCGGATACGT
>JAZGHI010000537.1:0-4109 GCA_036480955.1 Candidatus Adiutricales bacterium | reverse complement strand
GGCTTTGAGCTTGATTGTAAATCCTCGATCTGAGAATTTAAATAATCCGCTATCTGAAGAATTGTCTCTCCAGAAGCATCGCTCCTGATCTGATAATCTTGATCGAGGATTCTGACGTTAATCAGTTTCACCCGTACGTGTAATCCCAGCAGGCTAACCGGTCATGAATCGGTCGATCCGGGATAAAACCTCGTCGATCTTTTCCGTGACCTTAGCCTTCTCTTGCTCGTGAGTTACAACTTTAGCCTTTAATTGTTCAACCTCATTATCTTTTTCGACAAGTAGACGCCTTAAATTCTCTCTTTCCTCGGTTAACGCCTCAAACTTATCTAATAAAGCTTCAACCCTCTGAGACAAGAGTTCAAAGTGATTTAATTGATCTGACTCCATATTAATTCCACGCCATACAACAAGATCAATTAATTATCATATAAATTTCACAATGAAAGTCAAGGAACAAAATTTTTTTCGTTATATGGAAAATGAGCCGCTGAATATTTTTTCCACAAATTCTTTAAATCCCTTCTGGGTATCCTGCCTGGCCATGGCCTTAACCGCAGCTGGAGTGACGGCAGCGGATTTCCAGGCCTGAATCGGTTTCAGCTCACTCCTTTGGACAAAAGATGTCCGAACCAGGAAATTAATATCTCCTTGAATGGGCTGGAAATAAATATAACCATCTTTGACGGCCACCGGCATGGGCAGTCCTGAATCTTTCAGGGCCTGCCAGGAACTCCTTGGATCGGGAAAATGGTTAAAATTTTTGTTCAGAAATTTAATATCCTCTTTGGCCATATTTTTGAGTTGAAAACTCTCTATCATCACGTTCTTTCCAAGGATCTCATCGAACGCGGCCAAGCCGCCTTTCTGGGGTCTTTCCGGATCATTGGCTACGATTTCCATGACCATCCGGAAGCCCTGGTCTCCCAATGCGAGGGCCATGGCCAGACTCGGCCAATCAATAGCCCCGGTTAAATAGCCCAGGTCCTCAATATTATAGGATATTTTGTCCGAAACCTCATCCAGGATCGAACTGAACTCCGAGGCCGTTAAATGATTCGGCTGACCGGAGTCATCGAGAAAGAAAATCTGATCATCCATGGTCTCCTGCATCACCAACTGACCGTGATTGTGAAGGCGGGCCGAGGATGTATGGTCAAAGAAAAAAGCGCCATTTTTCAAGTTTATACCGGGGAATATCGACTGGATCATGAAGAAAACATTTTTCCGGTTAAAACCGAAGAAGTTGGCTTCAGTAAAACTATCCAAAATCTCAGCCGCCGTCTGCCCGTTTAGAACGACCAGGTTTTTCTGACGCGCCAAGACCTCGGCCGGGTCGCGGCCTGCTTCCTGGGCCATGCGGTAGATTTCAAAAGCTATCTGCAGCATGTGCCGGCCGCCGAGCGATAATGGCATAATATCCCGCGGTTCTACTTCCATCTCCTTGATCACTTCATCGGGGTTGATTTCCCGGCCGGTCTCATCGCTCAGCCCCTTAACTATACTGTCCAGGGTTAAGTCCAGGGCCGGGTTAATCAAGAATTTTGTGCCGAGTTTCAATCGAGTGGCTTCACCGGCGGCAGTATGCTCGCAAAAAAAACGTCCCTCGATAACCGCTTCTCTGGCCTTGTCCAGAGCGCCGGGACCGAGTACATTTTCATCCAGAATCTTTACCTCCCTGGGATTACTTAAACTTTCCAGGCGAGGGTAAGCATTTAAGTCGTCACTGGCTTGAGCGATTTCGGAAATCGAATTAAATCCGCTCAAACGCTCCCTGGCCAACTCAAGGCAGGACCGCACGTAAGTGCCGAGACTGGTTGTCAAATCCGGTTCAATTTTGGATTTCATGGCTATCCCTTTGCTTGACGTCTAACAGGGTGAATACATACTGGGCCAGATCCAGTATATTATCCACCATTGGTTTTTCTTTCCGGCCGCTGAAGTCATGAACTAGATAAAAGGCGCCTTCACGAGTGTGAGTGCCCATAAGCGGTGAGGGTGAATATACCGGTCCGGGTGTAAATTTGGCCTTAAATTCGAAACCGGCGGCCGGTTTCACTACCATATCCGGGGCCATGTCTATGGCTTGACCGGAGAAAAGTTCTGACCTCTTAAATACACTCTCTACCGCTGGTTCGGCCATGAGGTCGTTAGTAAGTTTCTGGACCAACATTTTCGCGTCAGACCCGTTTAGGCGGCCAGATGGAAAACGAGGCGCCCGGTTTAAATAAATTCGTGTCGGGTCCAGGGCTAAAGCCAGGGCCTCCGGACCGGCACTATCCTGAAAACCTTGTGCTTTAAGCCAGCGGTTGAGATGAAATTCTTCTTTAACACCCGTAAAACCATGGTCCGAAAGAAGGACCAGGCACAAATCGGCGCTTTCCTCATGAGCCAGTCTCTCGGCCAGGTCGTGAATCCGGCCCACGGCCCTATCTAGGCGGTGGTAATAATCGAGAAAGTACTGGTAGATCGCTCCCTTCTCTTCATATTCCCGGTAAAAAAAGTGGTTCAGCCGATCCGGGTCGGTGAGGACTAGAAAAAACAAATCCCAATTCTCCGGCCAGAATCGTTCGATAAGGTCCATCCGTCCGGCAAGCGTTAAGTCGAGGTCGTCCAGGAAGGTTTGACGGTCCTGATGAACCATCTCAAAGTCGGCTTCCAACCGATAATTATTCTTTTTTAGAAAATCAACAACCCAGGAAGGGAAGCCGGCTCGGTCAATATTGAGGGCCATGAATCCGGAAACCATAACACCGCTTAAGGCCTGAGCCGGATAGGTCATGGGGACGTTTAAGACGACGGATTTTTTATTTTTCAGGCCCAACCAGTCCCAGAGGGCCGGTACCCGGATCTGGCCCGAAGAGTTGAAACGGACCTTATAGTTTTCGGCCTCGAATTCGGTAAAGCCATAAATTCCATGATCTCCCGGAGAACGGCCGGTAAAAAAGGTGGTCCAGGCCACGGGAGATATCTCCGGAAGTGTGCTCAGCATGGGGCCGCAGTTGGATGCCTCGGCCAATGCCTTCAGGCGGGGCATTACACCTTCCTCCGTCAGCTTTTGAACCAGCGGCCAACTCACTCCGTCAAGGCCCAAAATAACGACGTGCGGGCTCGACTCGCTTTGGGTCAACTATTCTCCGTGAAATTAAGCGTCTTCGAGAATATTTCAAAGGCCGAGGAAACAGCCGGATTTTCGGCCCCGATTTCCGAGGTAGGCCTTCCGTCCTGATCGTATTCGTAAATTAGGTCATCAACCGGAATAATCCCAGCCAGGTTCAGGTTTGCGCTCTCAATCTCGGCTAGCGTCTTCGCGCCAACTTCACCCTTGACCCGGTTTAATATCAGGTGTTTTTCCCCAACCGGGATTTTGAGCTCATCCACCAACTCCCAGATGCGATGAGCCGCGGTTAAGCCACGCCGGCTGACGTCTGTAACTACGTAGAAAACATCTATTTCTTTTGTGGTCAGACGGGAAATATGCTCCATCCCGGCTTCATTATCGATGACCAGATAGGGATAGTTCTCGGTCAGCTTGTCAATAACATTGGTCAACAGATGATTGGCCGCGCAGTAACAACCCGCCCCTTCGGGCCGGCCCATAACGATGAGGTCGTATCCGTCGGCCTCTACCAGGGCCTGGTTTACTTTCATCTCCATGAAGATGTCCTTGGTCATCCCGGGTTGGCCACCCTTCTTCATTTCTTCCCGGGCATCACCCAGGGTGCCAAATATTTCGAGCCCCAGCACTTCGTTTAGATTGGCGTTGGAATCGGCGTCCACGGCCAAAATCGGAGTGAGGCCCTTTGATAAGAGGAATTTGACCGCAAGACCGGCCAGGGTGGTCTTACCGGTCCCTCCTTTTCCGGCCATGGCAATAGTTGTGCTCATTAGTGTTCTCCTTGATTTAACCCCTTAAGCGGGGGATTAATTTTCCGAAGCTTGCTTCGTCTTTCGATCAAATTTTTTACCGCAGGCAAATAAATGCTCCTAATTTTTTACCGCAGGTAAATAAATGCTCTAATTTTTTACCGTTAGGTAAATAAATGTCCGTATTTTTTTCCGGTTGATACCCCGTGGCTTGCCGCGAGGTCGTTTATCTATAAGTTGAT
>JAZGHI010000536.1:0-3303 GCA_036480955.1 Candidatus Adiutricales bacterium | reverse complement strand
CGTGATTGATTTTCATCCCGGCCAAAAGCATTTACACGCGTCTGAAAATCAGGAAACCGGAAAAACTCGAACTTAAACATCGAATGAAAAGACCGGCCCTATCTATTATATTAATTTGGCTATTCTTTTTAGCGGCGGACGCGTATGCCTGGAACTTTTTTGACCGGAATCCCGCGGAAATCGAGATTTCCGATCACAACTCTGTCGCAACCCTGATAGATATGACCCTAGACATTGACCGGGTCCGGGAAGGGCATGTCCTGGCCTATGTGACCCGGGAGGAGTTCCAAAAAATAAAGGAGCTCGGATTTACCATAACATGGCGCGCAAACCAGGCCAGGCTTAAAAGAGAGGCATTACTCGAAGCGGCCAGATATTCTAGAAATCCGCTCGGAGCTTATCACACCTACGCCGAACTAACAGACGAGCTTCATAATCTGGCCGCGGCCTATCCGAATATCTGCCGGATAGAAAGCGCCGGACAGTCGGTTCAGGGCCGGGAACTGTGGTGGATTAAAATAACGGACAATATCGAGATCGAGGAGGACGAGCCGGAATTCCATTATATCTCGACCATGCATGGCGATGAACCCGTTGGTATGGAGTTGAGCCTGTACTTCATAAAATATCTGCTCGAAAACTATGGAACCGATCCGAGGACCACTAGTTTGGTCGATGAAACCGAGATCTGGATTATGCCGCTGATGAATCCTGACGGCTACGAGGCCGGATCACGGTATAACGCCAACGGGGTAGATTTAAACCGGGATTTCCCTGACCCGAAAAACGATGAATCAAGCACCATAACGGGCAGACAACCCGAAACCCAGGCCGTCATGAATTGGGCTTTTGACCATACGCCGACCCTGGCCGCCAATTTTCACACGGGCGCCCTGGTGGTCAACTACCCCTGGGACGTGGACTGGGATGATCTGCCGGGTAATTATGAGGCCAGTCCGGATGATGAACTTTTTATACACATTTCAGAAGCGTATTCGGTCTGGAACCTCCCTATGTGGAACAATGCTTTTTTTTACCATGGCATTACCAATGGGGCCGCTTGGTATTCGATAACAGGCGGGATGCAGGATTGGGCGTATTACTGGCTCGGACTCAATGAGGTCACCATAGAGTTAAACACGGCCGATTGGCCGGACGAAACCCTGCTTGACGGGCTGTGGGAAGACAACCGGGAGGCCATGCTGAATTTTGTGGAACAGGCCTTCATGGGCGTAAGGGGTCAGGTGGCTGACTCGTATACCGGAGCGCCGATATTGGCCGAAGTGCGGGTTGAGGGGATCGACCACGCCGTTTTTACAGATCCTCAGGTTGGTGATTATCACCGGATGTTAAGACCGGGGGTCTATACCTTAACCTTTGAGGCCGAGGGGTATGAGAGCGTTCAAGAAGCCGGTCTGGTGGTGGCCGATGGTCCGGCGGCTGTCTTGAACGTCATGATGGTTCCCGTTTCGGATCCAGCCGCCGGCGGAGGCGGGGGCTGCTTCATCGATTCCGCTAGATAGTGTCTGTCCGGAAATGAGGAATTTTTATCAAGATCGAGGCGGACGAAAAAAATTGCCGCAGGCATATATTTCATATTCCGAGGATAATTTTTTTCTTCCAACAAAGAGATTGGGGAAAATAACCATTTCCGGACGGGCACTAGATAACAGGCCTTATCAGACTGGTTACAGGGTTTTTTCAAGATCATTGATTAAATTTTGTATCTCCTCCCGGCTGAAAGGAAAGCGGGCCTTTCCCCCGCCCGGGTGGGCCAGTATGAGGTTCGCTCCGTCTCCCGTCTTTTCTATTTCCCATCTTTGATCCGGGGGAAACTTAACCGCGTCGGACAGCCAGTCATCCGAGTTCAATTCAGCAACCTGGATCAGAATTCCAAACGCGTCCCTGGGGTGGATAAAGAGCTCTTTCCAGTTGCCGCTTGCTTCCCTATAACCAAAATAAGGTACGCCCTTTTCTTCCAACTTCTTTCTAAATTGGTTTAGGTCCGGGGTTTCGACGGTGATATGGTGCGCGCCGTTGGTTCGGCTTTCCAGAAAATTGTCCAGAAAACTCCCCTCTCCCGTGGCCTTGATCAATTCCATGCGGCTTAGATCGCCCACGGAAAATATCTCCCAGTAATATCTCAGGTTATCGTCTTCAGCGTTCCTACAAGGGATCGCTCCCAGGATTTCCATGAAAAAATTTTTGGCTTTTTCAAAGTCTTTTACGGCGAGGGATACGTGATCGATCCTCGAAATCATGTTTTTCATTTCCTCACTTATTTGTTATATGCTTTTTACGGCGTGCTCTATTCTTCGCAGGCCTTCCTCCAACGTGGCGCGGGGGCAGGCGATGTTCATCCTCTGGAAGCCCTCGCCGCCGGGCCCGAACATGGGCCCCTCATCCAAGCCAACCTTGGCCTTCTTATCCATCAGCAATTTAAGCGCCTCGTCGGTCAAGCCCAACCCCCGGCAGTCCAGCCAGAGCAGATAAGTGCCTTCCAGATCCATGGCCTTTATCCCCGGAACTTTTTTATCTAAAAAATCCTTGGTAAACTTAATGTTCCCGGCCAGATACTCGAGAAGCTGGCTCAGCCAGTCCTCCCCGTACCGATAGGCGCTTTCCAGGGCTACAACCCCAAAAACATTATCCATTCTGATGCTGATATTTTCCAGCATCAAGTCGAAACTCCGGCGGATGCTCTCATTGGGAATGATAATGGCCGAACTCTTCAAGCCGGCTAGATTGAAAGTCTTGCTGGGAGCCATGCAGGCAATCGTATTTAAAGAAATGTCTTCCGAAATAGAGGCCGTGGGTACGTGCACGTGACCTTCATACACCAGGTCGGAATGTATTTCATCGGAAATCAGGATGATCTTATTTTCCAGGCAGAATTCACCTACTCTTTCGAGATCATCCCGTTCCCAGACCCGGCCCACCGGATTGTGGGGATTGCACAGGATCATCATTTGCGTGCGTGGTCCGGCTTTTTCTTTCAGATCGTCAAAATCCATCCGGTAGCGCCCATCCACTAACTGCAACGGATTATAGACCAATTGGCGGCCGTTATTCTCGATAATCCTGAAAAATGGATAATACACCGGCGGTTGAGTTATTATTTCATCACCCTGTTGGGACAGGGCCAGTATGGCCACACTTATGCCGCATACGACCCCGGGGCTGTAGGTTATCCATTCCCGGTCGATGTTCCACCCGTGCCGTCTCTTCACCCAGTCGATTACGGCCTCATAGTAAGAGTCCGGCCTTCTCAGGTAGCCGTATATCCCATTCTCTGCTCTTTTC
>JAZGHI010000535.1:0-3541 GCA_036480955.1 Candidatus Adiutricales bacterium | reverse complement strand
AAATAAGTCTGGTACTGTGCCAGGCCGGCCGCGGCGGTTGACAGGAAAGGGAGCCCTATCAACGGCAATAAGGGGACGATATAGTGGGTACAGCAGGCGGCCATGGCTGCCCCGGACATGCTTCCTGAAGCGGCCATGGTGCATTTCTCCTTCTTGCCGGTATGGCCGACCCGCCGGCGAAAGATCGAAAACAAGGTGGCTTGAATGCCCAATCCGGCTGAGAGAGCCAGGATCCACCAGCGATACGCGTCGAACTGGAGTCTGGCGCTGGACCAATCTGAGGTCAGAGTCTGCAGCCCCAGATAAAATCCGATCACGCCGGCAGCAGCCAAGACCCCAATAAAATACGGGGCGCGTTCACTGAATAAGCCTTTAATACGGCGGGGTTTCTCGGCAGAATCGCCTTCTTGTTCGTCAAAGAGCTGGTAACCAAGGGCTTCCACCGCGGCCTGGAGATCTTCCAGGCTTAACTGATTATCATCATAGAGGACTTTGGCTTCCCGGCGGGTGAGGTCCACCCTTGCTTCAGCAACTCCCGGAACGTTTGTCAGCGCCCCTTCAACCCTGCTGACACAAGCCTGGCAGGTCATACCCTGAACATTAAACGACCTGGTAACGTCACTTGACGAAGCCCCTCCAGGTTCCGGGTCATTATCAACCACAGCTGCTGTTGTTTCTGAGACCGCGCAGCAATCCGAGACGATCTCAGTGGATTTTTCCATCATATTCATGGACGTGTTCTCACTGTCCGCTTCGGGAAACGCTGACTGGCTGTTTATTTTGTCCTCCATGGTTTTCTCTGTCTTGGTCATTTATATGTTCTCCGGTCTTTCATTCTTTTTACATTTTGAATGGCAAAGGATATGCCACATGAAGGTAAAGCCGTCAAAATTTTGTAACATACTGAAATTACGCTAAAATTATTTCTGATACTTTTGGGAAATATATGGGAGCTAGGCTGGATTTTTAGACGATGGGTGATTTATTTACACTTTAAAATCAGGGTGTCAATAAAATACACATGTCCTTTGGAGTCATACCCGAAGCGGCGGGATTAATGGGATTTAATAGATGAAGAAGAAAAAAATTTACTAAATAATGAAAAATTACTTGACAATTCATTATTCAGTGATATGGTGGATTCATCATGAAAGAAATTGACACTAAAAATCAGATCCTGGAAGCCACTGAAAGACTGCTGGAATACTACGGTTACCAGAAAACGTCCATGGCCGATATCGCGCGGGACTGTGATATGTCTCCCGCGAATATTTACCGCTTTTACAAGGGTAAAGACGAGATACTAGCGGATATCGCCCATAATATTTTTAGAGGTGTGGAAACAAAGCTCCGGGATGTGGTTCGATCTCCGGAATTGTCAGCTTCTGAGAAGCTTGAACTTTTTCTGGTTGAAAATTTACGATATATAGACATGGTCTGCACATGCAAGGCTAAAAAAGATGAAGCTGTGGAATATATCAAGTTGAAAAAACCAGAAATCTTTAACCGGCATATTGATGCCAAACGTTCGATGATTGCTGAAATCCTGGCCGAAGGCAACCGTAGGGAAGAATTTGATGTTGAAGATGTTGTCGGTACCGCTGATCTGATTCTGAACGCGACCTTTTTGTGTAAATGCCAATGGGCCGACAGGAGCCCTCCGATTGATGAAGTGGAGAAAGCCGCCCGGGGAATTGTCAGGCTTCTATTTAAAGGACTTCATAAAAGGTAATCTTTTTAGCGGCAGATTTTTTTTACTTATTTACTAAATAATTATGAAAATATTCATTATATATTATACAGTAATCAGTCAAAACCCGCGAATACAGAACCCTGTGTTTTTAAAAAGAGCCGTGGATACTTTCAAATGACCCGCCTAATCCAAAAATTAAAGGAGAGACTATAAGTAATGAAGCCTTTAACGAACGCTATTATACGCCATAGGACCATCAGTATAGCCATCATCCTATTGCTCACCTTATACCTGGGGTATGAGCTCACGCAGATCGAATTGAATGCTGACTTCACCACCTATCTGAGGCAAGACGACCCAATCGTCCAAAAATTTAACCTGATAGGCGAGGAGTACGCCGGCAAGTCAATGGCCCTGGTGATGATTGAGACTGAGGATGTTTTTAAGAATGAGAACTTAAAAATGATCCGCGACCTTACTGATGCCTATGAGGCATTGGAAGGAATTGCTTATGTCACCAGCCTCACCAACGTGCTTGATTTTAAAAAGACGGAGTGGGGACTAGAAGTGGGCAAGCTTATCCCGAGAAAGGATGTCCCCATATCGGAAGAGGAGCTGGCACGGCTCAAAAATTATACCTTATCCAAGGACATGTACGTTAAGGACCTGGTCTCTGAAGATGGAAAATCTACCGTGATCGCTCTTCGGATTAAGCATGACGCATCGGAAATTGAGGTGGTAAAAGAAATAAAAAACATAGCCGCGACCATCGCTAACCAGAAGGCTGAGGATATCTCTTTTGGAGGTATGCCTCTTATAATGGACAGTATGTTTTCGCTCATCTCGGACACCGCGAAGAATCTGGTGCCGATCATGGCCTTTTTGATGTTTATGGTCCTCTTACTCGGCTTCCGTAAGGCAGGGGGTATTATTGTCCCTTTACTGGTAGTGGTTTTCAGCGTTTCATGGACCGTGGGTTTGATGTCTGTATTCGATATCTCACTAAACATGCTGACCGGGATCATGCCTGTTATTTTATTTGCCATGGCCAGTGCGGACGGCATTCATATTATGCGGAGATATTATGAAAAGAAACGGCTGGGCTTGAATCCCGTGGACGCGATCAGGGAAACATTCTCGGAGTTGGCAATCCCCATTATCATCACAACCTTTACCACCATGATCGGCTTCTCATCCCTTCTCATCTCCAATTTTTCGGCCATTCAGCAGTTTGGTCTAGTGACTTCCCTCGGGGTGTTCATAGCCCTTTTGGTAACATTTCTGCTCATTCCGGTCCTGATAACATTTGTCAAACCCGCTACCGAAGAACGGGGATCATCGGAACCGTCCCGAAAGATCTTGTTAACGGAGCGCTGGGCGGAACTAGTTCATAAAAACAGCAAAACCATACTCGCCCTGTCCGGCATTGTAGTGGTCATCAGCCTCATTATAATTCCGCGGATCAAGAAAGACGTGGACTTTTCCCTGTGTCTCGAAAAAGGCAGCAAACCCCATCGCGCCGAAATGATTTTAAGGCGTGATTTCGGAGGAACCCTGCCCGTGCAGGCTCTGGTGCAGGGCGATATTAAAGACCCGGCTACGCTGAAGGCCATGAGATACCTGGAACGATACCTGGCCGCGGTTCCCGCCGTGGGAGAGGTTCAGTCCATGGCCGGCGTGATAAGTGAGATGAATGATGTAATGAACGACCGTTACATAGTCCCGGAAACCAGGGAAGGAGTAGCCAATCTCTGGTTCATGCTTGAAGGCAAGGACATGGTGGAGCAAATGGTCAGGGAAGACAATAAGGAGGCCCTTATACAATCCAGGCTGGATACCTGGGACACC
>JAZGHI010000534.1:0-3228 GCA_036480955.1 Candidatus Adiutricales bacterium | reverse complement strand
TCTTTCAGAGCGCCTGAGGCACACTCCATCCACATGACTTTTCCATCAGGACCGTTGGTATCTGTAAGTATCTTTCTCTGCTTACCATCCTTCAGCACCTTAATTATTAGACAGTCCTCACATGGTTCCGCACGCCCCCGGTATGCTTCATAACAGAGCCGGCCGCTAATATTGCCAAATTTCGTTCTTATGGCCTCATTATGAAAAATAACCTTTAGATTGGTGTCTATTATTGTGACACCATCACTAACGGTATCGAGAACGGATTTTAGTAATATTTCCTCGTGCAATTTCTCAATGGCGGACTCCATATCAACCTCCAATTACAGATCGTCTTCCTAAGTCAGATGTCCTTAACCCGAATGATGTGGGTTTCGGAAAAATTGGGTGTTTTACTAATGATCATAGAACAGACGCTTGAAACTAGAAAAAGTTAAAAACTAAGATTACAAATACTTAGCCGCGGTTCGAACTCGATAGCCGAGCCCCATTAATCCGGCGGCAAGTCCCTCCTGCTAGTTCACTCCGGCCACTTCAGGATCTGAGCAAATGAGACTGTTCCTAAATTATTAATTGTATTTGAGTTCAGAGGCAGGTCAATATCTTGTAACAGTGAGTATAAGCCCTAGGTGTCAGCTTTTTATCTAAAATTACGCTCACTTTCAAGTGTTTTTTATTAAAATCGTTTTTTTTCTTGACAAAAGAAGGCAGGCGTCCCAGTATTCAACTGTTCAATTAATCTATTGAATAATTGAGGTGTCCGTATGAAAAATCCAAACCGCTCCTTCAAAGATGATATCTATGAACAGTTCGCACGCATAGGGAAAGCAGTCTCCAGCCCAAAACGGCTGGAACTGTTGGACCTTCTCTGCCAGGGCGACCGGACGGTCGAAATTCTGGCCAGAGAAACGGGCCTGACCGTGGCTAATACCTCCCAGCATCTGCAGGTTCTTCGGACCAACCGGCTGGTGGAAACCGATAAGGAGGGATTGTTCGTAAGCTATCGCCTGGCCGATCAGGCCGTCTGTGATTTCTTCCGCGCCATGCGGGTGCTGGCCGAAAGCAGACTGGCCGAGATTGAGCAGATCAAGCGTCAATTCCTTGAAGGAAAAGAAGGCATGGAACCCGTGGACCGGGATGAGCTCATAGAGCGTGTTCGGACTGGCAAGGTGACCGTTCTGGACGTCCGGCCGGTGGAGGAATACCACGCGGGACATATCCCGGGGGCCATTTCAGTCCCTCTCAAAAAATTAAAGCACCACTTATCCCGACTGCCGCGCGACCAGGAGATAGTGGCCTACTGCAGGGGTCCTTTTTGCGTCCTCGCTGTTCAAGCCGTTGAGATGCTTCGGAAAAAGGGATTTAACGCGGTGCGGCTTGAGGAAGGCGTCCAGGACTGGAAAGCTTTTGGATTTCCCGTAACATCTAATGAGACTGAAGCCAGCCAGACCGATTCCTGAAATTGGAGACCACAAAGGAAGATTAATAAGTATAAGATGGAAAACATATTGTATTCAGTAAATCTGGCCATACATGTGTTGGCCGCAATATTTTGTGTGGCCGGCCCCTTCTACCAATTGCGCCTTGTCAAGTTGCGGGGGAAGTTGGGATATCCCCTCATCTATCCCTTTGACCGGGTTTTAGAAAATATACTCAGCCTTCAGCCCAGGCTCTGCTTCGCCTTTATCATCACCTTGATCATTACCGGCATTAATTTTCCTCTCATCCATTATGGCTTTCACGGAGAATGGAGAGAAGCCTCCTCCCTGGCGCTGACCGTCTTCTCGGTAAAAACAATTCTAGCTTTAACCGGGCTGGCTATCACCATTCACGGTATCTGGATACTGGACCCAAAGCTGCAGAAGACCTTTGCCAGTTTCTCTCCCACCGAACAGCCGCCGGATGAGTTATTGAACCGATTCTGGGCACTTCGGTCTTTGCGAAAAAGAATCTGCCAGACCTGCTTCGGAATAGCACTGGCCATTGTGGTCATTACCCCCATCCTGAGGTTTTACAAATGAGGGAGATCGAAAAAATCATCGAGACATGCGACGATTGCGGCGCGTGCGTGCGCGTCTGCACTTTTTTGAGCCATTACTGCGATACACCTAGAGAACTGGCCAGGCGCTTCAACCGGAATCCTCTGGAGAACGTCGAAATCCCTTATTCATGCTCTCTCTGCGGATTGTGCCAGCGTATCTGCCATCTGGATTTGTATCCGGGTGACATGTGCTTTGAGACGCGGCAGGATATATTTCAACATCCCGGGGGGAGCGCTCTTCCTAACGATTTTGTATATGATCACCTGATCTCGCGGTTAAAGGGTGTCCGGAATCACCAGATAATCAGTACATCTTCATTCTTTACCATGGGCAGGGTGTCTGAAAATCATCAGGGGGCTCCGAAGAGCGTCTTCTTCCCGGGTTGTTCTCTTCCGGCCTACTCGCCCGGCCTGGTGCTGAACACATTCCAGTACTTGAGCCGGAAGATTCCGGGAATCGGAATCGTTCTCAATTGTTGCGGAAAACCAAGCAGGGACACCGGGGATAGAGACCGGTTTCAAAAAATATTCGATGGAACCATCAGGGAATTTTCTCGACTTGGAATCGAGGAAGTGGTGATTGGTTGTCTCAACTGCCATAAGATATTCCGAGAAAACAGTGATATCCGGCTGCGAAACATTTACGAGATTATGGCCGAAATGGGTCTACCGCAACCTGTCTCAGGGGGCGGGCAACAGATTACAATCCACGACTCCTGTCCAGCCAGATACAGCCCTGAAATTCGTAACTCAGTCAGACAAATGGCCTCACAGATGGATTTTAAGGTCAAGGAGATGAAATTCAAGAATGAAGCGACCCAATGCTGCGGCGCAGGTGGATGCTCACCACTGGGAAATACCACCCTGGCCGACCGGCACACCAAGGCGCGTATAGCCCAGGGAAACGGTCAGATGGTCTCATACTGCGCGCATTGCCGGGAACGATTTTCATCCTATGGCCCATCCCTGCACATTCTCGATCTGATCTTCGGAACTTCCACGACCGGGCATAATAAGGAATACCACGATAGCTGGAGAAATTGGCTGAACCGGTGGTATCTGAAGAAAAGATTACAGCTTATGAAAATTTAAAAGCCGGACTCGAACTCAAGGAATATAGCCAGACGGTCAGCGTTTTGTGTTCAACCAGACCATTTTTCAAAGTCTGTCTGAAGTTACGGAAAATA
>JAZGHI010000533.1:0-2144 GCA_036480955.1 Candidatus Adiutricales bacterium | reverse complement strand
ATAGCCGACTTTTACGCCCGGATAGAAGCGGCCCGGCTCATGCTCTATCGGGCTTGCTGGGCCATGGATCAGGGGGGAGATTTTCGCATGGAGGCCTCCCTGGCCAAGTACCTCTCAGTTATGATAGCCAGAGAAGTGTCAACCTGGGCGGCTGATTTATTCGGAGCGGCCTCGGTGATTTTTGAGCATCCTATTCACAAGTTCCCTCTGGATGCCTGGGCTTCATCCTTGGGCGAAGGAACCCAGGATGTTCAGAAGCTGGTGATCTTCCGGGAAGTGATGAAACTCTACGGGAACAACTCCCCGCCGGAATAAACACTCGCATTTTTTCACCATTGGTATCTCATACCCTCCTTGCCAAAACAGCCTTCCCTGTTGCCTATTTAAATAAAACGAGGTAGAAAACAGGAGTCTGCAGCTAGAGTGTTTGCTAAAATTATTATCACACGGGGAGGAAGGCCGAATGTACATCTTGAGGCAGTATGCTGAGGAAATGCCGGATAAACCAGCCATCATAATGGCCGCTACCGGGGAAGAAGTGACTTACAGCCAGTTCGAGGAGAGGGCTAATCGCCTGGCTCATCTCTTTAGAGCGTCCGGTTTGAAACCTGAAGACCACATGGCTTTTCTGACCGAAAACTGCGCCGAATTTTTTATGATCGTGGCCGCCGCCGACCGGGCCGGCCTTTATTACACACCCATCAGCACCCACCTTACCCCCGGCGAAGTGGAATACATCGTTGATAACTGCGACGCTAGATTCCTCCTTGTTTCGAAGGCCATGGCCGACCTGGCGGCCGCCATCACGGATGGGACACCCAAGGTAGAAACCAGGCTCATGATGAACGGCACCATCGAGGGATTTAAGTCTTATGAAGAAGAGTTGATGAAATATCCGGATACCCCCATTTCGGATGAGATCGGGGGAGCGGATATGCTCTATTCATCCGGAACCACGGGCCGGCCCAAAGGCGTCCTCCCATCCACCATAGGGCGCGATCTGTCGGCGGGCAACCTGGTCATACCGATATTAAATAACGTGTTCAAGATGCACAAAGAGACCTTTTATCTTTCACCTGCCCCTCTCTACCACGCGGCGCCCATCCGCTTCTGCGGATTCACGCTTAGCGCCGGTGGAACTATAGTTATTATGAGCAGGTTCGATGCGCTCGATTATCTGGCCCTCATAGATAAATACAAGGCCACCAATACCCAGGTCGTTCCGACCATGTTTATCCGCCTGCTGAACCTGCCGGAAGAGGATAGAAAAAAATACGACGTCTCCAGTCTGGAGTTCGCCATCCACGCTGCCGCGCCCTGCCCGATTTCAATCAAGGAGCAGATGATCGACTGGTGGGGCCCGATTCTGTTTGAATATTACGCTGGTACTGAGAACAACGGCTTCGTCTGTATCAACTCCGATGAATGGCTCGAACACAAAGGCTCGGTGGGGCAGATAAGGACCGGAGTCATTCATATTCTGGATGATGAGGGTAACGAACTCCCGAAGGGTGTACCCGGCACGGTCTTTTTCGAGGGCGGCGGTTCATTCGAGTATTACAAGGACCCTGAAAAGACAGACCAGTCCCGCAGTAAAGAGGGGTGGTCCACCATGGGCGACATTGGTTTTCTGGATGAGGAAGATTATCTGTACCTGACCGACCGTAAGGCTGACATGATTATTTCGGGCGGTATAAACATCTACCCCCAGGAAGCTGAGAACGTCCTCATCCTGCACCCCAAGGTGGCCGACGTGGCCGTGTTCGGTATTCCGAACGAAGAGTTTGGGGAGGAAGTCAAGGCCGTGGTTCAGCCGGTGGACATGAGTGAGGCCGGTCCGGAATTAGAGCAGGAAATTATAAATTTCTGCCTGGAGAACCTGTCCAAAATCAAGTGCCCGCGAAGCGTGGATTTCGAGGCTGAGCTTCCCCGGACCGAGGTCGGAAAATTGCTCAAACGCGTCCTCCGGGATCGCTATTGGCAAGGTAAGACCAGGACCGGGATAGTCGTGCCCAAGGGTGATTAGGTTAGGACGATCCTGTTTAGAAATGAGGTTTTAGTGGATTTAAACCCGCTCACGTGTCTTTTAGATAAACAACGCAATGAACCAATCACACACGCCATCAGCCGGAGCATCCCGGTAT
>JAZGHI010000532.1:0-10052 GCA_036480955.1 Candidatus Adiutricales bacterium | reverse complement strand
CCGAGAGGTAAAAAAGACTGCCCAAGCCGAGACCCCGTTCGGCGCTTAAGGCGAAGCGGCTTAAACCTCCCCTTATCCTCCGGCTTAAAGTTGGGTCCAGACCGGTCATAGAGTCCTCTATCTCGCTTTCGAGGTCTATAATCAGCATGGCCTTCTGCTCGAGCTTGGACCTGTAAATATCCACGTCGTCTTTGTTGAGCAAGGCATCTTCAGCCTCTGCTTCCAACTCACGAACACTGGCGGCCGCTTCTTTGAGATAATCAATTATTTTAATGAAATCCGTATCACCGCCCATTTCCGTTTCCTTCAGTTGTGTACCGCAATGAGATTATCAATAACCTTTATGAAATCCGTGTTGCCGCTCATTTCCGCTTCCCTCAGTGTTTTGCCGTAACGAGTAGAGATATCCGCTGCTCGTACCCGCGCTCGGAAGTCAGGGACACGATACCCGCCGATGTATAAAAAATGTCAAGAAATCTTGCTGCCCGGTTTAACCGGACGATCCACGGATACCAGGGCCAGGCCGTCCGCATCGGTCGCTACCAGAAGCATTCCGTTTGATTCCAGACCCATCAGTCTGGCCGGTTCGAGATTTGCCACGACCACGATCTGTTTGCCGATTAATTCTTCCGGTGAAAAATCCTGGCCGATCCCGGCTACAATCGTTCTTTCACCGTCCAGTTCCACGGTCAACTTGACTAATTTCCTGGACTTGGGAACCGGTTCCGCGGAGATGATTTTGGCGGCTCTCAGGTCGATTTTTTTGAAATCCTCGAAGGAAATCCGGTCAGGCCCGGCTTTCTTTTTCTTCGGGGGTTCCGGCTTGGGTTTGGTCTTGGATTTTTTCTCAGCCTTCGCTCCACCTAATTCGACTCTTGGAAACAGGGCCTCGCCCTGATTGATTGGGGATCCGGCTTTAAGGGACGCCTCTATCTGCCTAAAATCGACCGTTATGAGGTCTTCCGGCAGACCGACCTGCCGGCGGATCTTAGCCGCGGTTGCGGGCATAACCGGATAAATAAGTCCGGCCACCAGGCTCAAAGTTTCCAGAAGCTCATAAAGTACTTCCTCTAGTTTTTCTTTTTTTCCCGGATCCTTAGCCAATGCCCAGGGAGCTTCCTGGTCGATGAATTTGTTGGCCTGATTAATCAGGTTCCAGACAGCGATCAGAGCCTTATGAAAAGACAACGTTTCAAAACCCAGGTTATACTTTTCGATTACACTTTTTCCCGCCTGGCGAAGGAGGCCTCCTTCCTTTCGCACCTGCCGTGCCTCCGGTATCAAACCCTGGTTAAACCTGGTTATCATAGCCAAGCTGCGTTGGAGCAGATTTCCCAGATCATTTGCTAAATCTGCGTTTATCCGACCCACCAGCGCCTCTTCCGAGAAATTGGAATCGAGCCCGTACACCATTTCTCTCAGTAAAAAATACCGGAAGGCGTCCAGTCCGTACACGTCTTTCATTTTCATGGCCTCGACCACGTTCCCCACGGCTTTACTCATCTTGCTCTGCCCCACGGTCCAGTAACCTGAAACATTTAAATGCCTGTAGATGGGCAGACCGGCGCTTTTAAGCATGGTCGGCCAGAAAATGGCGTGGGGCTTTAGGATGTCCTTGGCGATCAGATGCTGGGCCGAGGGCCAGTACTTCTTGTAAAGTTCTCCGTCCGGGAATCCTAAGCCTGAGATATAATTTATCAGGGCGTCAAACCAGACATAGACCACAAATTTATGGTCAAAGGGCAGGGTGATGCCCCAGTCCAGACGGGATTTAGGTCGCGAGATACAGAGGTCTTCCAGGGGTTCCCTCAGGAAAGCCAGAACTTCATTCTTATAGCGTTCCGGTCGAATGAAATCCGGATTCGATTTGATATGGTCAATCAGCCAATCCTGGTATTTGCTCATCTTGAAGAAGTAATTTTCTTCCTCAATATAGGCCGGGGCCTCCTGATGGTCCGGGCAGAGGCCGTCCACCAGTTCCTTTTCAGTGAAAAAACGCTCGCATCCATAGCAGTAATGGCCTCCGTAGCTTCCGAAATAAATATCACCGGCGTCGTAAACGCGTGTAAGTATCTCCTGGACGACCTTTATGTGCCTTTCCTGGGTGGTCCTGATGAAATCATCGTTTGATATGTCTAATTCAGGCCATATTTTCTGATAGAGTGAAGATATCTCGTCAGCGAATTCTTCCGGCTTTATCCCTCTTTCTTCCGCGGCGCGCAGTACTTTTTCGCCGTGTTCATCGGTCCCTGTCAGGTAATAAGAATCAAATCCCGACATCTGGTGGAAGCGTTTGAGTGCGTCCCCGATAATCGTGGTATAAGCATGTCCCAGATGGGGTTTGGCGTTAATATAATATATGGGAGTGGTAACATAGTAGGTTGATGTCATTTTGAATTCCCCGGCTTGTCTTCCTCTCTCGATGAGCCGTTGAGGTCAACCACGTCCTGTATTTTTTCATCCGCCGCGATCTCGATTTCCTTATCGTCGGCCAATGCCACGGTATAGGTCCTGGTCATTATATTTTGACGTAGGACTTTACCCGGACCCTCTTTGGTCATTACCCGTTTACCCAGTTTGGGCATGTCTTTTTTTTGGTCCACATAGTTTTGATACTCAAATGACAAACAGCACATTAAGCGGCCGCACAGACCTGAAATTTTGGCCGGGTTAAGGGACAGGTTCTGCTCTTTAGCCATCTTGACCGAGATTGGCTCAAAGGAATTAAGAAAAGAAGCGCAGCAGAGAGCTCGTCCGCAACACCCAATCCCGCCGATCTTCTTAGCCTCATTTCTCACCTGGATCTGACGCATCTCGATACGTATACGGAACTTTGCCACCAGGTCCTTCACCAGTTCACGGAAGTCCACTCTTCCATCAGCGGTATAAAAAAAAATGATCTTGGAACCATCAAAGAGAGCCTCAGTGGTAACGAGCTTCATCTGCATCTCCCGACCTTTAATTCGCTCAAGGCAGAAATGGTAGGCCTCTTCCTCAAGTTCCTTGTTTTTTTCATGTTGTGACAGGTCCTCCTCAGCGGCCAGCCTGTAGATATTTTTCAGGTTTCGGTGCAGTTCGGGATTAAAGGACCTGGGAGGAACCACGACTTCGCACAAACCCGCCCCCTGTTCTGTTTTGACTATTACCCGGTCTCCATTACGAAGCACAAAATGACTGGTGTCGAAATAATATATCTTTCCTTCCTCCCGGAAGCGCACTCCCACTACTTTACTCATTCATCCCTCCTGGATTTGAGACAGGTTAAACATCAAATTTTCCATCACCAGGTCCGGCCGTACCATGCTTTCGAGAGCCTCCTCCGCAAAGTCAATCTCCCTCAAGGCTGAAATAAAGGTTTCCGGTCCACGGCCTCCTACCCGGCGGTGAAGTTCTTCTTTGAGATCAGTGTGGACTAAATGATGTTCTCCCCCTTGCGCGGCTAGTATCATCAGATCCCGGTACCAGAATCGGGCTAACTCAAAAAATTCGGGTCTTTCTTCTTCGGCCCCGGTCAACTCTTCAGCCCAGGCCAAGGCATTCCCGGGCCGTGACGAAGTGAGCGAGCCCAGTCTTTCGATGATCTCTATCTGTTTGTCCCTGATCTTATCCGGCTCCATGTCTGCTACCCGGCCTAAACAGCCGTCGGCCAGCGTTGCCAGAAGCCTGGCTTCATTTTCGTTTAAATTTCGTTCACGTTTAAGCCAGTCCTCAACCAACTCCCGGTCAAGGGGAGCGAGCCCCAAACGGAGACAGCGAGACACCACCGTGGGCAGAAGATCGGCTTCCTCGGGCGCGGTCAGGAGAATCAGGCTCTGCGGAGGCGGTTCCTCCAGTGTCTTCAGGAGGGCGTTGGCCGCCTCGTTTCCCATACGCTCTGCCTGGCGAATAATAAAGACCTTGGTTCGGCCCTCGAAAGGCCGATAGGCCAACTGGTTCCTAAGCTCCCTGACAAGCTCTATCTTAATAATCCGTGCTCGGCCCTCCGGCTCGAGAACGGTCACATCCGGATGAACCCCGCGTTCAATTTTACGGCAATGCGAGCAGGTCCCGCAGGGCTCACCCTCTTCCGGCCGCGCGCAGTTAACAGCCTGGGCCAGTGCGAAAGCAAAAGTAAATTTCCCAATTCCGGCCGGCCCGGTGATAAGCAGGGCGTGAGGCAGACGACCCCTGGCCAGCATGGCCCGGACCATGTTGAGCGCCCTTTCGTGACCGATTATTCTATCAAAGGCCATAGGTTCCACCTGCCGGATCAATCATCTTCAAGAAAACTCATTTGATTAGGGCCCCGCTCCGGTCTCCGGCGGGAATTCGAGCTTTCCTCGCGTTCGTCTTCGGATATATCCGAGGCCTCCAACAGTTCCTCGAGATCAGGTCGATAAAAAAACCGGTCCATAAGCCGATTATAATCGGTCCAGCCGGTATCTTCCACTGCGTGGCGTTCGATGAAACCACCGATGCCATTGATCTTGGCGTCCATCTCGTCAAGGTAATAGAGGACCAGGGCTTCGATAATCTTTGGCTTTTTCGGCGAACCGAACTCGTATTCCCCATGATGGCTGATTATCAGATGCTTTAGGATCCGGGCCAGGTCGGCAGGGAAATCAGGCTGTTCGCCAATCTTAGCCTGGACTATCTCCAACCCCAGCATCATGTGGCCCAGGAGCCGGCCCTCGGTGGTGTAATCACCGTTTTTATCCAGCTCGAACTCATTTATCTTCCCCAGATCGTGGATCATGGCACCGGCCAGGAGCAGGTCCTGGTTGAGCCTGGGGTAAAGCCTGGCTGTAAACGAGGCCGCCCGGACTACCGAAAGGGTATGCTCTAAAAGACCGGACAAATACGCGTGGTGAAAACGTTTGGCCGCCGGCGCTTTCTTGAATTTCGCGGCTATATCCTGGTCCGAGAAAATATCCAGAAGAAGTTCCTTGAGGTGAGGATCGCCGATACCATCGATAAATTCCAAGAGCTCGGTATACATTTCCTCTGGATTAAAGGGTGAAGCCGGCTGGAAAAGGTCCTGATCTAAATTATCAGGTTTTTCAGGCTGTTTGGCCTTGATTATCTTTAGCTGGACTTGTCCCTGATATGATTCCCCTGAGCCGGTAATCTGGACAATATCACCGTCTTTGAAATTCTCATAAAAATTTTCCGCCTGGTCCCATACCCGAGCTTCGATGCGCCCGGTCCTATCTTTCAGCTTGAGGCTTACGTAAGGCCGCCCGTTTTTGGTCTGCCCCAGTTTAATCTCTTCCAGAAGGAAAGGTGAGTCAACATTCTGTCCTTCCCGGATATCCTGCACGAAAACTTTATCTTGGTCTGATGTCAAATCCATCACCGCTTTTTTTATTTTATGGCACTTGTCTTCGCCAGTATAAAGAGTACTCTTAAACCCAAGCTTCGCATCAAATTATACAAGGAATCCACCCGAATTTAGATATGTTTTTTCGGGCCGACTCTCCTTTAGCTTTTAAACAATAACAGGATAGTAAGGATGTGTCAAAGTGGGAAAAGGGAGGATTCTTTGATTTATGAAAACAGAGGTTAAACCTTTTTGAAAACGATACTTATCAGTACCTAAATCTTTCTTTTTGTATAATGCGGAGCAATGTACATGGATTTCTCAAAGATAACGGCCATTTTTCTTAAGACCCGGTCGGCCCCGGCCACGTTCTGGATACCCAGGTCCCAATAATCCCTGCCCCTGGCGTAAAAATATTCCTGCCTGGGGTAGCTTTTTAGATCTAAATCGTAATCGGTAAACAGAAACCGATAGGTAGAATCCACCAAATACCAGCGGTCTTCCAGATAGGCTTCGATAAAAACATGACCCGTGGACATGAGCAGGTTATTTTTCTGATAGCCTAGCATCCATTCGGTATTAGCCGTTACTACCAGCCTCGCCGGAATCTTTAAGGCCCGAAAAAGGGTAACCTGGGCTAAGGCGTAGTCACTGCATCCGCCCAGCAGCTGTTCACTAAACAATTGGCCTGAGGTGCGGGCAAAGGCCCGATAACTCAACCAGGAGTCGTATTTCAAATTTTTCCAGACAAAGTCAACGGCTTTCCGCAGACGTTCGCGTCTGGAACGACCGTGTATCGTCGAACTCACCTCTATTATCTCCGGGGTGAGAATGCTTTGCTCGCCGGCTTCAAGCCATGAAGCAACTTCTTTAGGCAGAGGCTTATCTTCTATCTGCGGGAACTCCATCGGCAGAACGGAAGCCCTGTTTGGGGTGGCGCACGAGGCCAGACCGAGCGAAAGCAGAATAAAGGCGGCCGGAAGAAACATCCGAACTCCTCGGCCGCCTAATCTGATCTTCAAAATCAACGCGTTAAAACCCTCATTTAGATCAGTCGTATTCGGGCGGCATGCTCAGGGTGGCCAATCCCGGTGCGATTGATTCCAGGATGGCCAGGGCCGCCGCCGCTCCCACCACGACAGGTGTTGTGGCCGCCGCACCCGCTACGGCCATGGCTGCGGAAGCCGGCCCTACTATCACCGCTGACCCGACGGCGCCGATGAAGCTGACCGAGGTAGCCGGACCGGTAAGGACTGTAGTTACGAAAACGGCTGGCGCGGCCGCCTTGGCTTCCTTACCCAGACCAACTCGTTTATAGAAACTCTGATCAGCAGACGTCTGTTCATCGCCGGTGCTTACACTGACGGCAAAGTCGGACCCTCGGACACCGATGATCGCGGTCGTGGTCATAACCACGTAATTGGGTTTGGCAGCCACCTTCTTGACGATAAACCGTATTCGGCCGAACAAAACCCTGATCAGCGAGGATCTTTCATCCTTTTCGGGGTCGTAGATTGATTTATCGATAGTAAGTTTCGACTCAGGGGCAAGGGCGATTACACTTTTATCTTTCATGATTAGGTTGATCCTGGACCGTTTCGAGGATATGAGTGTATCGCCCGTAAAAACCGAAAATTTCTTTTTCATTTTATAGGCCACGTTCTGGCCTTGATGTACTACGTATATCGTCCCGGCCGCCTTTTGGACCTCTCCGATGGGCTTACCTACGCCCACCGCGAATCCGGGCTTCACCGTCACATTCGGTGGAAGCAATGGCTCCGGCGGCACGGCGGGTTTGAATCTGTTAAGAAGCCTGTCCTTCCAACTGGCGCCAGTTGAGACAGAGACATTGAACGCCAGAAACAGGGCCGTCACCAGAACCAGACTGATTACTATTTTCTTTTTATTTTGCACTATCATCTCCTGTCCTCCCTTAACTGAGCCAAGTCAAAAGATTTCCTGTTCTCCTCTAAAGGCTCCAGTCATCTTTCCAGCCCGAATTCAGACCGACCGGATTTTTCATTCAGGTAAAATGTCTTACGAAATAATTGGTGAAAAATCTGACAATATATAAAAAAAGAGCCTGCCAAAGCAAAGGCTCTTTGCACTTTTAAAAAAGTATCAAAATCAAAATGTCGATTCCAAATGGCCGGAGAAACGATGGTTTTCCATCCTCCTTCCGCGATAAATACGGCTGGAGGATGGGTTTATAATCAATGATTGTTCTGTTTAAATAAGCTGCCCGTTAAGAAAGAACTTTCTTAAACTCTTCGGTCATAACCGGTACGGCGTCGAAAAGATCAGCCACGATACCGTAATCGGCCTTCTGGAAGATGGGTGCTTCCTGGTCCTTGTTCACAGCCACAATGAGTTTCGAGGAACTCATGCCGGCCAGATGCTGAATAGCGCCGGAAATTCCGCAGGCGATGTACATGTTCGGGCTGACGGTCTTGCCGGTCTGGCCGACCTGATCGCTATGGGGCCGCCATCCGGCGTCTACCGCGGAACGTGAGGCGCCCACCGCCGCGCCGAGCACCTCGGCCAGGGCCTCAATTATGAAGTAGTTTTCCGGACCCTTCATCCCTCGGCCGCCGGATACGATGATATCGGCTTCGGTCAGCTCTATTTTCTCGCTTTCATCCGTGAGGACGTCAGCGACCTTTGTCTTAAGATCAGCCGCGTCGACCGAGAAAGACTCAGTAACTACTTCGGGCTTTTTGCTTTCATCCGGGTCTACCAGGTCCATGACATTGGGCCTGGGAGTGGCCATTTGCGGGTCACCGGCGGGCAGTACTTCGGCGTAGGCCTTTCCGGCGTATATGGGCCGGCGGGCTACCAGTTTTTGGTCATCGTTGAGTTTGAGTTCCATGCAGTCCATGGCCAATCCCACGCCAAGTTTAGCCGCCACCCTGGCCGCCAGGTCCCGGCCTTGAACCGAACCGGGGATCAGCATAATAGCCGGTCCATTCGCCTGGGCCAGGTTGGCCACCATTCCGGCGTACGCGTCTGTGGTATAATTTGCCAGGGCATCGTCTTCGACCAGTATAACCTTATCCGCACCATAGGGGCCCAGTTGATCGGCCTTGTCCGCCACTCCGGAACCCAACAGAATTCCAGTCACGGTTGTACCCAATTCATCAGCCAGGCGGCGACTGGCGCTGGCCACCTCGAAGGTCACTTTGCGAAGTTCACCGTCCCTATGCTCTGCGACAAACCAAATTCCTTCTGACATTTTATAATATCTCCTTTTTCTCTTCCTAAACGACTTTGGCTTCTTCGTGGAGCAGACGGACCAATTCGACCGCTTTTTCCTCATCCGTCTCGCCATCGATTATCTTTCCCGGGGCTCTTACCGGTGGCGGAGTGATACTCAGCGTTTCCACCTTGTTAGAAGGAGTCACACCCAGAGCCTCGGGATCTTTCTTGTCCATTGGCTTTCTTTTGGCCTTCATAATACCGGGCAAGGAAGCGTAACGGGGTTCATTTAAACCCTTCTGGCTTGTAATTACTGCCGGCAGACTGGATTCTATCACCAGACTCCGGCCCTCAATCGGCCTCTCGACCGTAACTTTCGAGCCATCTTCAGCCACTTCTACCTTGGTTATAAGCGACAATTGGGGCAGCCCTAAAAACTCGGCGATCGCGGCGCCGGCCTGGGCCTGGTCGCCGTCAATTCCCCTCTGACCGCAAAAGATAACATCATAATCCAATTCCTTGATCGCCGCGGCCAGGGTTTCGGCTATGGCGTACGAGGCCAGATTTTCGGTGTCGAACTCGATATGCACGGCCTTATCCACGCCCATCGCAAGGGCCGTGCGCAAGGATTCAAGCACGCGGGCTGGACCAGCTCCGACTACGGTCACGGTTCCCCCGTATTTTTCCTTTAGCTGTAAAGCCTCCTCTACCCCGTACTCATCATAGGGATTCATTATCCACTTGATGTCGCCGGTTTCGATGGACTTGTTGTCCCCGGAGATTTTAATCTGCGTCTCCGTATCAGGAACTTGTTTTAGGCAAACGACGATTTCCACAACGTCCTCCTTTCTTGAAGTCACAGTTAACCGGACCTTCCGGTTCAACTTTTTGATATTATTTTTTGGAGGCTGATTGAAAAGATCTCAATATGCTCTAAAGAATCCTCAAAGACCTTAATATCTCAACCCGGCCCCGAAATTATTTTTAGGGATTAATGCCAACACATATGTGAATAATCTCTCATGCACCAAGTAAGCCGGATACTACAACCCCGACATTTAGTCAAGCGCTTTTTACCAAAAACAAAAAACAGAATATCGAAATATCCATACCTGCCTAAATATGGTTCTTCTCCAATTTAGTTGGAGAACAGGGTTCGAGGATTCAAGGGGTCAAGGGTCCAAGCGTTTGTTCAAGCGTTTGTACACCAACGATTTTATCAGCGCTTTAAGCATCCTTTCAACTTCCTCTGTATCATCCTTGAGAGCCTTTAAATTTTTTTGTTATTCTATAAAGATCCAAACATAGTCCGTATAACTTTTGCCAAACTTTCAGATTTCTGTAATTCTTAAGCATTTCACTCGAATCCTTAGACCCTTGACCCCTTGAATCCTTATCATTTTCATCAACTCTTTTGGAGATGATTCATATTTTTTAGCTGTCCCGATATTAAATTTAGTTTCCGTATTCATTGGAACCTGAGGCGCCCTCGAGCCCAGGGGGGCTAAAGCGGCTACAATTGTAAAATGTGAGCATTGGCTCCGTCAGAGTTTATATC
>JAZGHI010000531.1:0-4474 GCA_036480955.1 Candidatus Adiutricales bacterium | reverse complement strand
GGTGGGGGAAGATGGGACCTTGATCAATTGGCCTAACGTGGGCATCGGCCGCTTCAACCCGGACGGCAGTGTGGGCAGTTGTTCAGTATGCCACACCCGCCATGTCTTCAGTGTGGCCCAGGCGCGTAAACCTGAAACCTGCGGCAACTGCCATTTAGGCCCGGATCATCCCCAGCGGGAAATCTATGAGGAAAGCAAGCACGGGAATCTAGTGGCCGCTAACGGCGAACATTATAACTGGACGGCGCCCGCCGGGCTCTGGGGTCCTGAAGATGTGGAGGCCCCCACTTGCGCTGTCTGTCATATGAGCGGTTTTGGGGGAGCGGTGAAAAGCACCCACAATGTCAGCGCCCGTTTGAAGTGGGAACTGGAGCCGGTCTTTTCATGGCCCACGGAACCGAGATATCTGGCCGGGAAGGAAAAATACCCAATCTCTCCGAAAATCGCCCGGAGATATGAAAAAATGCACAACCTGCCGGCTGGTTCGCTGAAGGAAGTACCCACCGGCGCGCCTAATCCCTTTGCCACGGCCAAAAAGTTCGCGCCCGACGTCTATAAAGCCTACGTCGGTCCAGGCAAATGGTGGGAAAAAGGAGAAACCAGGCTGGATGCCTTTGGCGGTGAAGCGCTGCGTTCGCCTGACGCAAAACGGGAAGACATGGTGGCTGTCTGTACCCAGTGCCATTCCGAGACTTGGGCCCGCGGCGATCTGGCTAAATCAGACGCCGTGATAGATGTCTATAACGCCGTGGTTCTGGCCATTAAGAAAAAATACTACGACCCGATCAAGAAGGAAAAGCTGGATGAAGACATCAAGTTTAACGGCATGAGTGTAGCAGACAATCTCTGGCACGAGATATGGCACCATGAAGGTAGAATTTGGCGCATGGGCGGCTTCATGCAGGGCCAGGACTGGCAGCACTGGGAAGGCGCTTATGAGGTGGCCGATGATGGTTCGCACATGGCGGATATGTATGAAAAACTGAAACTGAGAAAAGCGGTCAAGGAGAAACTGGGCATCGAATAACATCAGGTAATCCCTATTACCTTAACGGGGTTTGGGAAATTTATTCTCAAGTCCCGTTTTTTTACGGGCTGACGGTTTAAAAGTGAAAACCTGTAAATCATTAATAATTTAACAGGTTATTCTTGACATGTTTTTAAGCATAATATATACGGGAAACCACTTATTGAATCGTTTATTATAAATACCTCCCGGTTGATATATTAGGAATATGAGAGGTTCAGTAACGGAAAATAATAAGGCCTTTCAAGCTAAACGGTGAGTTGAATTACCGGGTGAACATATCCGGTGTACACGGCAAACACTAAAAAGTCTTACCGTGAAACCCGGCCGGGCGCGTCTTTAAGCCGAGGTTAAGCGGATTGTTTTAAGGAGGAAATTATGAGTGATTCCCAGGAAGCCCAGGTTCCGGATGTATTGGCAATGTATGCCGGTTTGAATCCTGACAAGCCGGTCGTTATTCACGAGGACCGGGTTATGACCTGGTCCGAACTGAATGAAAAAAGCAAGACCCTGGCGCGCGCGCTGTATGGTCTGGGATTGCGGCCGGGAGACAAGGCCAGTCTTATGACCTACAACCTGCCCGAATACTTCGAGGTGAGGGAGGCTCTAACCCGACTCGGGGTGGGCATGGTCCCGGTGGGCTATCGTATGGTCGGGCCTGAGATCGAGTATATCGTGGATAATTCGGACTCAAAGATGCTGTTTTTTTTCCACGAATTCGCCGACCGCATAATACCGCGCAGAGATAATTACGAGAAACTTTTGCCGGACGGTCTGGTCAGCATCGCCGGACCGGCCGAAGGCGCCGTGGACATGGAGAAACTCTACGGAAGCCCCGCGGACGTAGATTTGGATACTCTGGACAGTTCCCAGGGCGACAGCATGATTTATACATCGGGCACCACCGGTAAACCCAAGGGGGCCATGCGCAGGGGCAATGTCATGGCCAATGAATCGGTTCGGACCTTATTGACCGATCTGATCTCGTTCCTTAAATACGGTCCGGACGAGGTGCACCTGGTGGCCTGCCCCTTGTACCATTCCGCCCCCATAGTATTCTCCATGATTGCTTACTATCTGGGAGGCACCATGGTCCTGATGCCCAAATACGACCCGCTGGAATTCCTTAAAAACATCGACCGCCACAAGGTCACTTCGGTCAATACCGTACCCACCATATTAAATACCTTACTGGAAGTCCCTGAGGAAACAGTAAAAGAGCTCGATCTTTCATCCCTAAGGACAATGATCGTAGGGGCTGCGCCGACTTTTCCTCAGACCAAGCTGGCCATCCTGGACCGGTTCGGGCCTGTTTTGTACGAATATTACGGCTCGACTGAGTTGGGTGTAAACACTTTCATCAATCCCGAAGAGATGAGAGAACGGCCGGGGAGTGTGGGCCGGGGGTTCTCTATCAATGATATCAAACTTCTTGACGATGACGGAAAGGAAGTTCCTAAAGGCGAACCGGGTGAGTTTTTTACCCATCATGGGATGCTGATTGACGGTTACTACAAAGACGACGAGGCCACCCAGGAAAGCCTGCACGGCAAGTATATGACCGTGGGTGACATGGCCATGCAGGACGAGGACGGATATTACTTTATCGTAGACCGGAAAAATGACATGATAATCCGCGCCGGGGTCAACATTTACCCGGCTGAAGTCGAGACCGTCCTTTCACGCATGCCCGGAGTGGCCGATATAGCCGTGGTGGGCGTACCGGATGAGCACTGGGGTGAGATCGTGGCCGCTTTTGTGGTGCTGGAAAAAGGAAGTAAGGTCACCGAAGAGGATATTAAAGAATTTGGACGCGGCGAAATGACCCATTACATGATCCCGGAAATCATCGAATTCCTGGATGAGCTGCCGCGTACACCCACGGGCAAGGTTTTGAAAAAAAACTTGCGCGCCGAGATGAAACTGAAGAGAGTCTGACTAAGGCCGCTTAATCACTGACCTCAGGCAGGGGCGATGGTTTAACTTTTTAAATCAGTCAGACAGTGGCATCGGAAAGACGAACGGGGTTTGGGAGCATGCTTCCCAAGCCCCATTTTTATGACCCGCGCGTGGTTCCCAATCTGACGGAATTCAAGATTTGGTTGACCTTTAGATTTCTATATGTAACCGTTAACATATACAGAGTAGCGATTGCGGCAAGAAATCCTTAAAATCAATTACAGAAACCCCCGTCACATTTTTTTGTATCGTTATAGACTAAGATGTTCAGAATAAAATAATGACATGAATGGAGGTTATCTTGAAAAAGCTACTCGTTGTATTGTTTACTATGACAGTAATTGTTCCAGTGATTGGTTTTGATCTATCCAGTCCGATTCATGCCAAATCTGATATATCCAAAGATGGAACCCTGGTAGAAATTTCAAAAAAAGCATATATCTACGTTTTGCCGCTTTATACAATGTATCGCACCCGCTGGTCATATGGTGATTATATTAACAAATTTTATCATTCTCGTAGGCTCGCTGATCCAACATCAAGGGCAGTATCATATCCGAATAACGATACACTTTACTCAACTGCCATGCTTGATCTGAAACCTGAGCCCATCGTTTTGCATGTCCCAGACACGGATGGACGCTATTACTCCCTGCAATTCTTGGATTTCTATACAAATAATTTTGCCTCTATAGGTCGACGTACCACTGGCACCCGGGAGGGTGATTATCTTGTGATTGGTCCAAACTATCAGGGCGAAGCGCCTGGTGGTCTCCCCATCATTAAATCGTCAACGAATACAGTCTTGTTGATGAACAGATTCCTTATCGATGGGCCTGAAGACTTATCAGATGTGTATGAGCTTCAGAACCAGCTCAGTATTACACCTCTCTCATCATGGATGGACCGTGAACCGGGAACCACCCCGGTGAGGCAGACCAAGACATTGGTTCGACCTGACCCAGAAGATCCTTTTAACGTTTTCACCGTAGCCAATATAGCGTTGACTGAAAACCCTCCCCCGAAGAGCGAAAATCCCCTTATTCAGGAATTGCAGAAGATAGGTGTAGGACCGGGACAGATATTCGATCCGAACCGTTTTTCAGATAAAGAGCGTGGGGAAATACTATTAGGCATCGAGCAGGCGAAGGAGGAATTAAAAGTATTTTTCAGGCAGCAACCTAGAAGTAAGACAGGCTGGGCTATTCCTGATCCTAATCTTGGAAGGTACGGCACAAAATACACGTTAAGGGCTTTTGTTGCAGCTTTTGCGCCCGGACCTCTTACACGCGAAGAAGCGATGTATTTCACTATAAACATCGATGAAGATAGAAAACGTCTCCATGGCCGAAATCGATACGTTTTCCGTTTTATTAAGGATGAACTACCTCCCGTTGATGCCTTCTGGTCTCTAACGATGTATCGCGTTGAGAAGGATTGGAGAGGCTTCCTCGTTTGGAACCCAATTGATCGCTATTCGGTTGGAGA
>JAZGHI010000530.1:0-10136 GCA_036480955.1 Candidatus Adiutricales bacterium | reverse complement strand
GTAAATTTAATGGATAAGAAAAGAAAAACACCGACCAGTGCCCAGCCGTAAAAACCCAGTGCCTCGGTCATGTTAAGAACTGGAATTTGTCCCTGGCTGATTGAGCGGATGACCAGGTAGAGAGTCTGCAGGGCGAAAGCCGCACTGATCAGCCAGACCGCACCTCTGGCCGCCTGCTTGTTCTGCCTGATTATAAAGACCAGGTAGGCCGCACTGCTCAGGACATATAACAAAACGGTTAGTATGGTCAGGAAAGAGTAAAACATTAAAGCGCCTTTTGATTATCCTCGTACCCCAATTTTGACAAAGTGTAGTCCGGACCTAAGATTTCAACAAGAATTCTATCTACTTGTTCCACATTACCGTTTTTCAAGGCCTCAAGTAGTTCGGAATCGACTAATCGGAAGAAGAACTCCCGGTTCTGGTCAGCGGGCCGGCCCTCTGATTTGACTCTGGTCCGAATCAAGCCCAGAATTTTCAGAAATCGAGCGTATTCAGACCCGAACTGGTCTTCCAGGCCTCTTCTGATTCGCGCGGCCAGAGCCGGACTGCGGCCGCTGGTCGAGACGCTGATGCTCAATGCGCCGCGTGTAACATTGGCCGGAAGGATAAAAGAACATAGTTCGGGCACATCCGCGACGTTGACCCACAGACCGCGGTTAGCAGCGTCCTGGCTGACCCGAGTGTTAACTTCAGGATCATCCGTGGCGGCGAAAACAAGGGAGACTCCATCGAGTTGTTCTTCCCGGTATTCAGATCCCAATAACGTTACCCGGCCGGCTTCAACCAGGTCTCCTAACTCCGGAAGAAGCTCCTGGCTGACCACGCGGACATCCGCTCCGCATTCCAGGAGACTTTTAATTTTACGTTGGCCAACCCTGCCGCCACCGACCACGAGGCACGTTCTGTTTTTGATGTCCAGATTTACCGGTAAATATTGCAACAAAAATCCTTCAAAAATTGAGACAGTTGGCTTCCCGGGAAAATCTCTTCATGAATCAGGAAGATTTCGGCTCATTTTTTTTTGCTTATGGTTCAAATTCCCGAGAAGGTTTATTTAACCTTCGAACCGAAGATATAACAATATCAATCCGGCTGGATATTAACAAACATTTTTTTATCTCAATTTTTTAACGGGGTTACCCCAAAGGATCTAGAGTTTGGCCGGACAGTCCATACGGCTGCAATGGTCGCAACGGCTCGGTTTATCTCCAGTGCGATCGGCTGTAGTGTAGAGAAAAGCAAATCCGATCCGGCTGTCAATCTCCCCCGAAGACTGAACCTGAATTCCCATAGACTCTTCCGCTTTGAAATGATCGAGTATCAACCGGTTTGCCTCTAAAGGAAGCTCCCGGCATCCCGGAATAAGGCGGTCCCCGGTATCCCTTCCGGTGGGTTTTAAGAAGAGGCGAACCCGGTATTCGAGATAGTCAAGTGTATCGCTGAGGGCAACCTTACCTAAACTGTCCCACAAGTTCCGGCGGCCGGTTGATTTGCCCATGCGGCCGGCAACTCCCTGCCCAAGGGTACAGAGCCCGATGATAACCGTCTTGCCCCATGTATCCTCACTTCGCCCTAGTGCTTCCACCGGTTCTACTTCATCGAAAATCCCTGCTGGTCTCAGAACAGACCCTGCCTTACTGAGAAAGCAGGTCACCTTTTCGACCGGAAGTTCAGCTTTAGCGGCCAGCCTTCTCGGACTTACCTCGACCGGGATTTCAGACAGGACAACCGTCATCAACACTACCTCCGGATCAGGACTCGAATTCGGCCCCGCACCATGGACAGAATTTGAATTCAGTGTTGGCCAGCTGCTCTTTGCAGGCGGAGCACTGAATATGGAGTTCTTCCGCACACATAGGGCAATAATTGAATTTGGCCGCGTACTCACTTATTTCCGGCGGAAATTCTTCCCAGGCTTCTTGGCATTGTGTGTCCAGACAAGTTTTTTCAGTTTTAGCATTCACAAGGAGATTCCTCTCTTTTTTTATTTACTTCGTCCAACAGACGTTTATTTGCACCTAAAAATATATCAAAGCCTTTGAATGAAAGCAAGCAGCCCAGTTTCCTTGATCCGGTAATCCTGTCATTTGGAAAGATTTTTACAAGTACACTCCCTGATTCAGGGTCTTAATCCGGGGACAAATTACCCTAGATTTTTCTAGAATAACACCCTCAATCTAGGAAAAAAACTTAAATTGGAATATCTCAAGTCCTAGTCACTCTCAGCCATTGTTAGACCTCAATTTACTGATTTCTGTGTATTGTGAGGGGGATAGCAAATGTGGTTTGGTTATATCGGACTGAACGAAGTTTTTTGAACTGTACGAATGTAGAGCCGCCAATTTCAAAAAATTCGGGTGTGAAAATCTTTCGGAGCGGTGAAATTATTCAAGGAGGATCAAAGTCTGATGTTGCCCAACGAAAAACGGCCTGAAACCACAGAAGAAATATTAAATTCACATTTCTTTTTCGAAACGGAAACTGGTAGCCAACTCAATAAGGATGGGTCAGGTTCTGGGACTCGCCGAAAAATCAAGAAAGCATCCCGCAGCATGAACGGGGTTATGGCCCCATATTTCAAGGAAATGAGGGACAGAGATCTACTCAGCCCTAAGGAGGAACTCGAGTTGGGCCGGGCCATAAAAGAAACTCATAATGCTTTGTTCAAACTATGCGGTAAACTTAAGACCAGTTACGTACCCCTTCGCAGTTTCCAGAGTATTTTGAGGCAATGGCAGAAGAATGAAAAAAAGACCAAGGAACCTATCGAGTACATATTCAGTGAAATGAAAAAAGCCGTAAAATCAGTGGATGAATTAATAAAACCTGAGCAAAAATTATTGAATTTTGTGAAGGAATTTCATCGCCTGGATAAGGAGCTAAAGACGGCCATGAGCAAGATGGTCGAGTCTAATCTGAGATTGGCGGTCAGCATCGCCAAACGATACTCCCGCCGTGGAGTCTCGTTTTCAGATTTAGTACAAGAAGGCAATCTGGGATTAATGAAGGCCGCGGCCCGCTATGACTACAGGACCGGATTCAGGTTTTCCACCTTTGCCTCCTGGTGGATACGCCAGACAATTTCCCGAGCCCTATCCGACCAGAGCCGTACTATTCGGGTCCCGGTTCATTTCTTGGAAGCCCGCAATCTCTTCTATCGTTCCTATTTTGCCTTGGTAAGTGAATTAAAGCGGGAGCCAACCATCCATGAAACTTCTGAACGATCAGGGATGAGTGTCGAACGTATAATAACTATTATTCAGACCGGGCGGGAACCAATCTCTCTGGAGACTCCCATAAGCGAGGACGGGGATCTGCTCCAGGATTTAATTGCCAGCGAAGATACTGTTTCGCCGATGGAGGCCATCCAGGATAACGAGCTTCTTGATCTTACCGAAAATGCCTTGTCCGGTCTTGATGCTCGTGAAAGAAAAATTTTATCTATGCGCTTTGGTCTGGATGACGAAAAGACATATACTTTAGAAAAAGTAGGCCAGGAACTGAACATTTCCAGAGAACGCGTTCGTCAGTTGGAAAAAAGGGCTCTGGTTCGGCTTCGGGAATCTTCCCATCAGGAGCAGCTCAAAAATTATTTAGCCGTCTGAAGCTTACGCCCTCAATGGGCTTAATTGTACGAACGAAGAACCGGACCTGACAGGTCCGGTTCTTTTATAGGTGATTTTAATTTCTAAGTATTCTTTTGGATTAAAGAAAACTAAAACCATCCTTCTGTTCCGTTTCAGCCAAAAATGAGTCAAAAGCTACTGTGTCTGTTCAAGGCATTGTCCGATTTTTTTTAGCCCCTGAGCAGGTCTGGCTAAATATTTTGTTGAAACAAGGGTCGTTTTTCTGTAAGAATATTTTTAACTTAGTAAGGTTAATTTATTTTCTTTAATATATTATGAGAAATTCAAGATGCTAGAAACAGCTACTATTCTCGATCAAATCGGCGGGACCCCCCTGGTCGAGATTAGGCACCTTAATCCTAATCCGAAGGTTAAGCTTCTCGCTAAGTTAGAGGGCTTCAATCCGGGAGGATCGGTGAAAGACCGTATAGCGAAGTCAATGATCGAATCGGCTGAACAAAGCGGTGAGCTGACGCCGGGTAAAATAGTACTGGAACCCACCAGTGGTAATACAGGTATTGGATTGGCCCTGGTTTGCGCGGTCAAAGGATACAGGTTGATGCTGACCATGTCCGAATCAGCCAGTATGGAACGGAGGCAGATACTTTCAGCTCTTGGGGCTGAAATTTTACTTACGCCCGGTCATCTTGGGACAGACGGGGCTATTGAGGAGGCCTACCGCCTGGCTCGAGAGAATACGGAAAAATATTTCCTGCCCGACCAGTTTAATAATCCGGCCAACATGGAAGCACATTACCACGGTACCGGTCCGGAGATATGGGAGCAAACAAACGGCCTTATAGATGTTTTCGTGGCGACCATGGGCACGACCGGGACGCTGATGGGTGTGTCGAAACGGCTGAAGGAGTTGAATTCAGATATAAAAATCATCGGGGCCGAACCGTACCTGGGCCACAAAATCCAGGGCTTAAAGAATCTTAAGGAGGCTTACGTCCCAGGTATCTATGACCGGACCCGTTTGGATGATTTGATATATATTGACGATGAAGACGCTTACGATATGGCCCGGCGCCTGGCGGCTAGAGAAGGGATTTTTGTAGGTATGAGTTCGGGCGCGGCCATGCACGTGGCCATCGAGACTGCCCGGGAAATGGAAAGCGGGGTACTGGTGGTGCTATTGCCGGATGGTGGAGAGCGATATTTGAGCACCAACCTTTTCATCCGCCGGGAGAAGGCTGAAATAAAGTTCTATAACCTCCTCAGCAGGACCAAGGAGCCTTTGGAACCGATTCGTTCCGGGTATATCGGCATGTATTCCTGCGGCCCGGCATTGCACTCCGCTAAACAGGTGGCCACTTACCGTCACGTTGTTGTGGCAGACCTGCTGAAACGCTACCTGCGTTACCGGGGTTTCGAGGTTCGCCAGGTCATGAGTCTGGTGGACATCGACGACCGGACAATTTCAGCCTCTGCTGAGTCTAATCAGGACTTAAAGGAGTTTACTGAACACTATTTTCAGCAATTCTTGACCGATTGCCGGACTTTGGGTATCGAGGAGGCCGATGAATATCCTCGGGCCGGTGACCACGTCGAGGATATGGTTAACTTGGCTTCCTCCCTGGTTGATAAAGGGGCGGCCTACGAAAAACTGCGGTCACTTTATTTCGACATATCCAGCTTCAGCCAATACGGCAAGCTCTCTGGAGTGGACCCCACGAAAATAAGGATAGGGAAGACGGTCGATCTGGACGTCTATGAAAAAGAAAACCCCAAAGATTTCACACTGTTCAAACGATCAACTCTGGCTGAACTCAAGAGAGGTCTTTATTACAATACGGATTGGGGTTCGGTAAGGCCGGGCTGGCACATTGAATGCGCGGTGATGTCAACCAAATATCTGGGCGATCAATACGATATCCATACCGGCGGGATAGACTTGAATTTTCCTCATCATGAGAATGTAAACGCCATTTGTGAGACGGCTTACGGCAAGCCAATGTCCCGGTACTGGCTTCACAGTGAGTTAGTGCTGGTAGACGGGCAGAAGATGTCTCGATCGTTAGGTAATGCTCCCACTATTCCCGAGTTGATCGAGCAAGGCCACTCTGGGAGAGCCATTAGATTCTGGCTTCTTTCGACCCATTACCGTAAACCTCTGGCCTTCGGTCACGATCATCTTCGGGCCGCGGCCAAAACACTAGCCCGGCTGGATGAATTCGTGGCCCGGCTCAAGCATGCCGTGCCCGGAGAAGGCGATCCGGAAGTTGAACAAAATCTGTACGATCTGCGTCAGGCTTTCAATAATTACATGGACGACGATCTGAATGTGGCCGGGGTCCTTTCAGTTCTATTCAAGTCCATCCGGCGTCTGAATCCCCTGCTGGATGATAAAAAACTAAGCCGTGAAAACCTTGACGAGATCGAGGAACTTCTAACTCAGTTAAACCTGGTGCTCAATATTATGGAGTTTGGCCGGACGGATTTGGACCAGGAGAATCAAAGGCTTCTGAAAAAGCGGGAGGAGGCCCGCCGGGACGGTAATTATTCCGAAGAGGACCGACTGCGCGCTATGCTGAAAGATCGGGGTATAACTGTTATCGATACGGCCAGCGGAACACGTTGGCAGCAGAAATAAACACATTGGGCCGCCATTTCTATCCTTGATAAACGCTTGATCACTCCCCTGGTCAAACTATTTGACTTTAACCATGAATTCTGTTTAATTACCTTACCTGTTAGGAAATCCGGCGAAAAGGACCTCGCGGCCGAATCCCGCCGGAGCGGCGGATTGTGAGTGAAGCTCAACCTGGAAGATTTTGATTATCATCTCCCCGAGGAATTGATAGCTCAAAGACCGGCCGAACGGCGGGAAGACTCCAGATTATTAGTCCTCGACCGCGCTTCAGGAGAAATTTACCACTCCTTTTTCGCTGAATTAAAGCGGTGGTTGGCCCCTGAAAGCCTCATTACTCTTAATGACGCAAAGGTAGTGCCGGCCCGCCTTATAGGCCGGAAGGAAACTGGCGGAAGGATTGAGGTAGTACTGCTCGACGTACCCGCCGGACATGCCGGGCCTGGGAATTATGAAATCGAATGCCTGGCCAGACCCGCCAAGCGTTTACGGGTAGGGACTAAAATTATTTTCGGGCCGGGGCTTACTGGTCAGGTCCACAGAATAACCCGATCGGGGAGCGTTTTTTTTACTTTCTGTTTTTCCAGACCTCCACTGGCGGTACTGGAAGCCCTGGGCCGGATGCCCTTACCGCCATATATTAAAAGGGCTAACAACGAATGTCCGGGGGAAGCCCTGGACAGGGAGCGTTATCAGACGGTGTACGCCATGGCCCCGGGCGCGGTGGCCGCCCCAACGGCCGGGCTGCACTTCACCCAGGAACTACTGGCAGGGTTGAGGGCGGATGGACATGATATAACCTCTTTGACCTTGCTCGTAGGGCATGGTACCTTTGCTCCCGTTCGGGAAAGAGATATTACCCGGCACCGGATACATGCCGAGAGGATGATCCTTTCGGAAGTTACGGCTGAGAAAGTCAACCGGGCCAAATCCGGTGGCCGTCCGATCACCACTGTCGGGACCACTGGGGTGCGTTCGCTGGAGTTCACCGCCCTTCAGGGTTTTCCGCTTCAAGCCTACGAGGGCTGGTGTGATTTGTTCATCTATCCGGGATTCGAGTTTAAAATTGTGGATCACCTGATAACAAATTTTCATCTGCCCCGTTCGAGTCTGCTCATGCTTGTGGCGGCCTTTGCCGGCCTGGAAAAGGTACTATCCGCCTATCGGGAGGCCGTGGCCGAAAAGTACCGTTTTTATAGTTACGGTGACGCGATGCTGATACTCTAGTTTGTCAAAGCGATGGTCACCGATAAGAATAGTTCTTTGAAATTCAGGATCCTGGCTACTGACCCTGGCACTAGGGCCAGGGCTGGTATTTTAAAAACTCCCCACGGAGAGGTCTCCACACCGTGCTTCATGCCCGTAGGTACTCAAGGCACGGTTAAAGCCGTGGGCCCGGACGACCTGAAAGCGGTCGGGTCCAGTATGATTCTGGCCAACACCTATCACCTGCTCATCCGGCCAGGACCGGAAACAGTAAAGAGCCTGGGTGGACTGCACGGCTTCATGGGCTGGAACGGCCCAATTTTGACCGACAGTGGGGGGTACCAGGTTTTTTCTCTTGCTTCCCTGCGGAAGCTCGGCCAGGAAGGGGTCATTTTCAAGTCACATCTCGACGGATCGGAAGTCAGCCTTACCCCGGAAAAGGCCGTGGCTGTTCAGGAGACGTTAGGGCCGGACATAATGATGGCTTTTGATGAATGCACGCCCTATCCCGCCAGCCGCCGCGAGACAGCGGAGTCGGCTGAATTGACCTTGAACTGGGCCCGGCGATGTCTCAAGGCTCAAAATCCGGATTATTCTCCGGCCCTGTTCGGTATTATCCAGGGGGGCATGTTTCCTGACCTGAGACAGCGTTCGGCAGAGGAAATCGGCTCGCTGGAATTTCCCGGCCTGGCTATCGGGGGATTGGCCGTGGGAGAGGAGCCGGAAGCCAGGTTCGACATGATAGACGCGGCGGCGGGCGTAATATCTTCGGAAAAGCCTCTCTATTTAATGGGCCTGGGAAGGCCAATCGACCTGGTAGAAGGCATGGCCAGGGGTGCCGACATGTTCGACTGTGTCATGCCCACCAGAAACGCTCGGAACGGCCAGCTATTCACGGCTTCCGGCCGAATGGTAATCAAAAACGCCCGTTATAAAGACGATCCCCGGCCTATCGAGGAAGGATGCGGGTGTTACACCTGCCGGACGTTTTCCCGGGGGTATTTAAGGCATCTGTTTGCAGCCGGAGAATTATTAGCCTATCGATTGAATTCGATACATAACCTGTACTATTATATTTCCCTGTTAGACGAGGCCAGGAAAGCGCTGCTAATGGGAAAGTTTAAAAATTTTTACAAAGACTTTTACGCCTCGCGCGGAGATGAGAGATTTTCGCCCGAGACTAACTGAAGATAAGAGGAGGATTATTTAGTATGTTTTCAAACATAGCCTATGCCCTGACCGGAGGAGCCGGCAGCGGGGGTGCCGGAGGGGGAGGCGGCGGTATTTTCGGCGCCATGCTTCCCTTGATCCTGATGTTTGTCATTTTTTATTTTTTACTCATCCGGCCCCAGCAGAGAAAAGCCAAGTCCCAACGGCAATGGCTGACCGCTGTAAAAAAAGGAGATCGGGTGGTCACCAATGGTGGATTACACGGCCTGGTAACCGGCTTGACCGACACGGTGATAACCCTGGAAATCGCGCCCAAGATAAGGGTTAAAGTTTCCCGGAGCTCCCTGGCCGCGCCGCTGCCTTCTTCGGATTCCCAGACCTCGTCGGCTGGTGATGATAAATAAGGAGAGACCTCTGCAAAACGAGTAATTTGAGGTCAAATCGCTTTTCGGCGGGAGCACGAAAATTCAAGCCGCAGGAATACTTGTAGTATTTCGAGGACTAAAGCCACTGCAGGCGAAGCCGAAGTGGCAGCTCAAAATTTGAGCGCGACAAAGAGTTGGGCCAAAGGACGTAGTTTTACAGAGGTCTCAAGGAATAGATCGAATATCCTATAAACAATACGCAGGAGCTAATACGTGGAACGCAATTTCAAATGGCGGTTGCTGATCGCTCTGGCCGTTCTTGTGGTTTCGCTCGTCTACGTCTTTCCCTCAATCGGACCGGACCTGCCCACCTGGTGGCATAAGATTCTGCCCACGGAAAAGGTGCATCTGGGACTCGATCTTAGGGGTGGGATGCACCTCATTCTGGAGGTACAAACCCAAAAAGCCGTGGAGAGTTCTCTGGATAGGACGGCCGAAGAGCTCAAGTTCAGCCTTCGCAAAGCCAGTATCGCGATCCGAGGAATTACCAGGATCGAGGGTGACAAGTTAGTAATCGAACTTACCCGGCAGTCCGACCTCGAAAAGCTGAACAAAGAATTGGATAGAAACTTCGAGTACCTGGTCACCAAGGAGACGGTGGAGGAAAACGGTCAGGTAACGATGACTCTGGGCATCAGCGGTGGTGAGGCCAAAAGAGTCAGGGAAATGGCCGCCAGACAGGCCCTCGAGACAATCCGGAACCGGATAGACCAGTTCGGGGTGAGCGAACCGGATATTCGCCCCCAGGGTGAGGATCGGATCATCATCCAGCTTCCTGGAATCAAGGACCCCAAGAGGGCGGCCAGACTGATCGGCCAGACGGCCCGGCTCGAATTCAAGCTGGTGGAGGAAGAGCACAGCGTCCAAAGAGCCCTGACCAAAGGCCCTCCCCCTGGAACCGAAATTTTAATCCTGGTTAAAATCGACCGGGAGACCGGCCGGACGACAAAGACTCCCCTTCTTCTTAGAAAAAGGGTTCTCTTGACCGGTGAGTACATTACCGACGCCCGTGTGGCGCTGTATAATCTGTTCGGCACGCCTTATGTCTCGATTAACTTCGACAGCATGGGAGCGCGAATATTTGAGAGGATAACTGTGGCCAACATAAAAAAA
>JAZGHI010000529.1:0-5122 GCA_036480955.1 Candidatus Adiutricales bacterium | reverse complement strand
AACGAGGTGGCCCGCTTCGAACAGGCCAAGACCAGAATGGAGGGTTCATACAAAGCCCCTTCTGAGATTCAAAAAGGGGTTGAAGGAGGGCCGGTTATCGATATCTGCACGGTCTATCCCATGACCCACTGGCTGTTCGAGGGCACTCTCTTCGAGGGAGCCACTTTTCTCAAAGGTGGGGACTATTACTGCGGGATCGGGTTCTACCATATCGGCCTGGCCAGTCCGGTCGAGGACAAGGCCGCCTCAGTGGTGGAAAACGTGGCCAAAGCCGGGGCCGAGGAGGTAATTTGTTACCATGACGATTGCTACACCCTGTTCAAGGTAGTCGCCCCGGAGCTTGGCCTGGACGTTCCATTTCGCCCCGTTTCATGGCCCGAGTTTCTTTATAACAGGTTAAGGGAACTGGAGGATCAGATTCAGCCCATTGGCAAATCCGTGGCCTACCAGAGACCGTGCGCCTCGCGGTACACCCCGGAAAAAGATTCTTACGTGGACGAGATTTTCAACCTTGTCGGGGTTGAAAAGCCTTCCCGTTCTTATGAGAAGATACAGTCCCTCTGCTGCGGCGGAGGCATAGTGCCGCGTGACTGGGATTTGGCCAATCGTATCAAGCACCAGAATTTGGCGGACGCTCACGCCGCTGGCGCGGATATCATGGTGACCCTCTGTCCCATGTGCTACGCCAATTTGAGGAAACGTGCGCCGGAGCACGACCTGGCCATCATGACCCTCAGCGATCTCTGCCGTGCCGCCCTTGGAGAGGTGGAGATCGGCGGAGCCTGATACACGCTTTACCGGCTGAAGGCTTGTTTAGAAAAAATAGTTTTATATAAAGCGTCACAAGTAATTGCGTCTAAAAAAAGGCTAATTACATGTAAATACAGCAAAAAACACGTATTAACGGCATTATTCAATGACGCTGTGTATAATTTACAATGCAGCTATGAGGCTTATTTTTCGCTCCTTCCGAAAAATCCTTTCTTTCTGGCGATCATGGCCCGCATCATGTCGCCGGCGTTTTCCGCGTGGTCAGCGATTGAACCGATCATTTCGACCAGCCTGACGGCATGAAATATCTCTGTCGGATTTTCCAGCGTATTAAAAATGTGGTTTTTAATTTCACGTTCAATTCTATCGGCCTCATGTTCCATTTTGCGCAAATTGTGTATGATGTCCTTTACAACATTACGCTGCTTATCCGAGTAGGTCCTGAAGTATTCTTTAGCCTCAGCCACCATCCTGCTCATATCCTCGATAGGTTCGATAACGGATTCCAATAAGTTAAAAATATCTTTTTGAATCTCCTCCGGCAGTGCAGTCTTCGGACGGAAAGATAGCCAGTCCAGTGATTCCTCCACCGAATCGAGGACCTTATCTTGTTCCTTAAGATATAAAAAGAACTGAAACTTTGAAACAGGCATTCTGACTCCAACCGGGATATGCCCGCGAATCCTTCTCTTAATGGCATCGGCCTCACTCTCAAGTTCCATGACCTCGCGTCGGTATTCTTCAAAAGCCTCGAATTTATTCGAGGCGTAACTCTCCACGGCCTGTTGAAATACCCAGGCACATTCCTTTACTTTCTCCGCGTGTTCGAGGAGTTCGTCAAAAGGGGAATAAATAAACAATGAAAAAAAAGGAATACGCATCATGATCTCCTTTTATCTAAATAAGCTTTAATTACGAGTAAATCTCCGTGAGCCAGATATTTGATCCCTGAACTTATCCTCATCAGCCTGAAAAGATTCCTTGAATATTAAAAGCAAGTCCATTGTATGTTCAGCGATTCTCATACAGTCTTCCATAATTCCATAGTAAAGAATACTCAGGCGGGTCTTTGATTCCGCGTCCTGTATGCGTCTTATTTGGTTCCTGTCATATTCATCTATAAGAGTTTTCAATCGATTGCGTTGATTTTCAATATATCCCAAATCAACTTTCTTCCTCGATAACAGCATGATTGAGGTATTCCACAGCAGCCGGTTAATCTGGGTTTTTACATGTCTGAGCTCGTCTTTCTGGATATCGATGAAACCAGTATGGAAATTATCAAAATGGTTCATTACCCTTTCGATAATATCTCTATGGCTCTCGGAAATGGCTTTAACCGCTCTGATTGTGTGTGAATACTTCTGTGTTTCAAGAGGGTCTCCCCGGCTTGAGAGGAAGAGAGTTTTAAAAATATTGGCCACAATCACATCCGCCCAATTATTGATTTTATCGGCTTTGGCCATGGTATCTCTTAATCGGGAGCGGTCTTCCATGAAAGAGGCTTCAAAACATAGAGCTAACGTGTCGCTTATCTCTTTTAAAAACATTCCCGTCTGATTAAAGGTCATCTTTACAGCCGTGTCTGCCTCTGTCACGTTTTTAAGGCTAAAGGCCTCCACCTCCGCGGTTTCCTCTTCCCTCTGAAAGTGGTAGCGATAACTATTGATGATCAGGAAGAGCACCAGACCTAGCAATATTAGAATGGCGGGCAGTTTAAAAAGGTGAATTATTAAAGCGAATACAAAAGAGATTGTAAAAGCCACCAGAGCGGTAAAAAACCATCCGCCGATTACGGTCAACACACCTGTAATCCTGTAAACCGCGCTTTCCCTCCCCCAGGCTTGATCAGATAAGGATGTACCCATGGCCACCATGAAGGTAACGTATGTCGTGGAAAGGGGAAGTTTCATGGATGTGGCGAATGAGACTACGGCGCTGGCGACCACGAGATTCACCGAGGCTCTCAAAAGATCGAAAGAAGGGGCTTTGCCTTCCTCATCTCTGGCGGATACATAAAGGCTTGAATCCATCCGCCGGGAGATTATCCTCCTGACCGGAACCGGAATAATCCTGTTTACGCCGCCAAAGGTGGCGTAGACCATTCGAACAACCGTTCTCGAAAACAGAGACGATCCGAAACGTTCGATCCCTTCATCTTGTCTGCCCAGGCTGAGTTCAGTTCGCGATACCGTGCGGGCCTTACGGGAGAACCACAGCGTTATAACCATAATAAAACCGGCGATTAACAGTAAAAAGGTATTGGATTGCGTGGGCTGCCTGAGGGCCTCCATGGTCACCTGTAATGGATTCCCCGCGGCTTGAGCCACATCATAGGCCTTCATACCCGCCATGGGCACACCAATAAAATTGACCAGGTCGTTTGCGGCGAAGGCCATGGCCAGGGCGAATGTGCCTACAAGGATAACCGGTTTAAAAATGTTCATTTTGGTAAACACGGTCAGTGCTTGAAATATCAGGGCAAAGAAAACGAAATTTAGGGAGAGTATGGTCCAGGCGTGGGTATTTATCCAGCTGATTGTTTCCGGTGACAGGAAAGAAGTGCCTTTTGCCCCTTTAATCAATATGAAATAGGTAATAATCGAGAGGGCCAGACCTCCCCAGAGACCGCCATACTTCTTCAACCTGCTGGTATAATCAAAGGTGAAAAGCAGCCGTGAAAAAAACTGAACAACAATTCCAAAAAAGAAGGCTATAACCACCGAGAGCAATATTCCCATTATTATGGCGAGTGCTTTGGCGGTATTAATGTAATTTATCAATGTGGTTAGGTCGTCGCCATTTGAATACACCTTTAATAATGAGATGGCCACGGCCGCTCCAAGTAGTTCAAACACAATGGATACGGTGGTAGATGTCGGCAGGCCGAAGGTGTTAAACAGGTCCAACAACAGAATATCTGTCAGCATGACCGCCAGGAAAATAGCTATAAGCTCCGGCATGAGGAAGTGTTCCGGATGGAAAATTCCCTTCCGGGCGACTTCCATCATGCCGCTGGAAAAGGTAACCCCGGCCAGCATGCCTAGACTGGCTATGATCATGATAATATTGCGGGGGGCTACTCTTGAGCCGACGGAAGCATTTAAAAAATTAACCGCGTCATTGCTCACCCCGACAATCAAGTCGAATATGGCCAGACCGACCAATATCACCACGGCGAAAACATAAATGTCCATTCAGCATCCTTTATTCTAAAAAAGTAAATCCACGCTCATCGGCCTGCGGAAAAATAAGTGACAAAAAACAGGGATTATGATCTATCTCATTGATATAATTTATAATTAATATCTTATCAGCCGCTTTATTTCTTGTCAAGCCCAATAATTTCCCGGTATTACACGGATCAGAATTGTAGGCCGCTCAGCTTTAACTATATTTCGAATTTCCAGTTCGTAAATTACCCTTCAATAGATGAGAATGCAGGGTTAAATCATCATTTACCATGTTTACCTGACCATCTCCCCCAAGCTGTTGAAGGTGACTGGGGTTATATTTACTATGCCAGTTGTGTCAGCAAAAGGATAATCTAGAAATAATCAGCGCAACAAGGTCGATGTCTGGTCTTCATTACTCTGTCCCACAAGGGTAGCGCTCCATCATCCAGAACCTCGAGGTATTCCATGCGGGCGGCCTCACTGGCGCCGAGCTGCCCAAAAAACAGCAGGGCCAGGGTACTGACCGGTATGACCAGTTGCGGGTCCTCGGTAGCGCGGTTGATCGAGCTTTCATTGGTAGATGTCTCCAGTTTCCAGCGGCCCTCGTTCCAGGGGCAGAAGTCGTCAATAACCTCGAAAGTCAGGGTGCCTTCTTCGTCATAGTGCCGTTTTGGAAGCGCCTGCTCCACATCAACGATACGGCCCAGCAATCCGTCCCGTGCGGTGATATTTATCCGGCGTGGTTCCAGCATGAGGTGCGGCAGTGGATCATCAACCGGTACTCTGGTCCACGTAATGTTACTTACCAGGTCCATGTTGGAAAAGTATTCCCATATAGCCTGGTAGGCTGAAAATTTCAGCCAGATCAGGTCGCGTATGATAAGCCGCTGTCCCGACCCAAGTTCACTCGAGGGATCAACGGTATACAGGCAATAGCCAAGCGGCTCGCCATCTTCCACGTAGGCAACCTTACACAAAAAACCGCCCGGGGAAGGAGGGTTCAGCAGTTCATGATTCCAGTGATCACGGCTGCGATGAATATACGCTGTTTTATCGGCCCGGAATTGACGGTACAGGTTCACCAGGAGTGAAAATTCGTCGTCACCAATCTCTCGAAATGAGCCGGTTACCGGTTTGGGATGAGTGAATTCCAAATACTGTGGATCAAGATTGTA
>JAZGHI010000528.1:0-3653 GCA_036480955.1 Candidatus Adiutricales bacterium | reverse complement strand
CCAGGAAAAAATCCGTCCCCTTTGGAGATTTTCTTCAACTTTAGACGGCATGTCTGAGGAATGTCCGTTTAGTTATGTCAGGATTTTCCAGATGGGTAACGCTTAATAACGGCTCTCCACCTGGGAGCAGTAAAGCTCTAATTTTTTCCATACTCCGAATAAATATATGATTTTTCGGCTGTTAATATTTAGAGCCGGTTTCTTGAGTCTATCGCTTCAGTCTGGTGAATTTAGAGCCTTCAAGAGTCAGATTGTACATGAGGCCTTTATTGCCAAAGATAAAACCGACAATGGGATTTTGTACGTTGCTTGAATCTATCGATCCTCCAGCTCCAACAGTAATAAAAGCAACAGATCCATCAACCCCAACTTCCCAGCCGCTGCTGTTTCTAAATTTTGTCAATACCTGCTTATCAAGGAACACGAGGACAACAATTCTAGACTGGGCCCCAAGCTGAAAGCCGATAGAGGCCGCGGCCGTGCTGTAATAATCAACGGTCCTGCCGCCGATACGGAGAGCTCCTTCCCCGTACTCCCCTCCAATTCCGAAACCGGCTTTAATAACCTTTGGAAATACTAAAACGCCTTTTGCGTTTTGAAGAAAGTTTTTTCCTCCACTCACTTCATTATAGAATCTTTTAAGCGCGGTATCCACCCGGGAGTCTATTTCTTTGGCCGACGCGGCATAGGATGTTTTCAAAAAACCAAAGACGACCAGGAAAGCCAAAATACTGATCGCGGGCAGAGAGATCATCTTGTGTTTGCTCATGTTGATTCTCCTTTCTGTCTCAGATTCTACATCGAGACCTCTGCAAAACCAAAGACGGTCCTGACCAAACAGCGAACACCGGTAAAGACGAAAAACCTTTCCTGAAAAACCCGTCTCGATAAATGTCTTGTGAGGAAATATCCGGCCTAGGCCTTATAGTCCTTGATTAAAACATCCTTTAAACACCGACGGTGACCAGGAACCTTTTAGCCTCCCGATATTCAGTTTCGATTTCGGTTATATTCAGCGTCATAAGTATTTGCGCATATGATTTACTTAACTCACTGATAATCCATAAGATATTAAGTATACCATCGGTAATTCACGTTGACGCTGTGTACAGGTTACTACTCCTTTGAATCACGGTCTTCTTGGCGGACCATTAAGGGCTTGCATATAATCTCATGAATGCGAATCTTAGTCCACCTGTTACTAGGCGCCGCCGTGGCAACTACCGCTGTATCAGAGCCGGCCCCGGTTCCGGCCACGACGATTACCGTCTCCTTTGCTTCGATACATCCTCCATCACAAGCCATCATGATAATCTCTACCACCACCTTCATGCCTTGTCCAAAAATCCGAAGAAGGTTGGCCATTAACTGGGGAGTCTTTGATCCATATAAATCATCTGTGTGAAAAAGCATGGTACCAAAGTGAACCTGATGGCCTTTCTCCTCGAGTTCGCTCTTTAGCTCACGCGGAAACGGCTGGGCTTTTCCAAAGCCGAATTGCCACGGAATTACCACCAACTCCAGTCCCGTACCATCAAACGCCTCCGCGGCCTCTCTGGCTGTATCTCCCCGAGTCGAGGCCAGGACGACTCTCTTAATGCCCCTGGCCTGAGCCCTTTCCTTGACCATTGAAAGAACCTGCCGGGTATTGCTTTTCCCCAGTGTCTCAAAATAAACGATGTTCTCTTCCATCTTTCTATCCCCCCTGTTTTCCTAAATGAGACCTCTGTAAAACTTCGTCCTTTGGCCCAACTCTTTGTCGCGCTCGAATTTTGAGCTGCCACTTCGGCTTCGCCTGCAGTGGCTTTAGTCCTCGAAATACTGCAAGTATTCCTGCGGGTTAAATTTTCGTGCTCCTCGATTTGACCTCAAATTACTCGTTTTGCAGAGGTCTCAACTAGAACGTGCTGGTTCCACTCGGACGGCAGCATCCAAAAAGCTTAAGTTCATCCGGTGTAGTGTAAATAATGGCCATTAAAAAACAACCCATTTCGTTCATGAATCGAACGCCAGTTCAAACCTGGATCTGCTCATAATTTTCATATAATATCATACACTTTCTTCGACGGTTTAAACGGCCAGCCAGCTACTGTAAAATTTGATCCGGGCGGCGCTTCGGAAATTTCATTCTTTAAGCCCCGCTTGATTCGATTAAGGGATTACACCTTTTTCCTGGAGTTCTCCGATTTCTTCCCAGGTGTAGTTCAGCTCAAGCAGTATTTCTTCAGTATGTTGGCCGAGTTCCGGCGCAAACCTTCGTATAGACGGTGCTTTTTTATTCAAGTGGATAGGAGTGTTTACGATCTTTGCCGGTCCAAGGGAGGGATGGTCCACCTCTACAATATAGTTATTGGCCAATATTTGGGGATCTTTTGTCACTTCCTCAAAACTCAACGGAATATGCGACCAGACAATACCGTAGTCATCCATCAGCCGACCCCATTCCTCGCCGGTTTTCGATGCAAAAACACGGTCAAGAATCGAAATCAATTCGAGGCTGTTTTCAACTCTTGCCTCCAGGGTATTAAACCTGGGATCTTCTATCAGGTCCTCGAGAGCAAGGGCCTGGCATAAGGGCTCCCAATAAGGATCGGAAGGAAGACACGCAAGGTATATCCACTTATCATCTTTTGTCTGGTAGTGGTTGCTCAAGGGTGCGAGGACCTGATCTCTGGGCAAGCGCGGGTGCGGCCCTCCGGTGGATAGCACAAATTGTAAGGCACAAGACGTAACCCAGGTTCCAACCCCCAGAAGCGATAGATCGACCTCCTGCCCCCGGCCGGTTCTCTCCCGGTTGTACAGAGCCGGAAGCACACCGCCAAAAAGGACCAGGCCGCTCACCTGGTCGCCAATACCAGCGGTCGGTTGAGATATGGGTTCCCCGCCCTCGAAGGCCAACCCGGCCATCATACCGCTTCGCGCCCAATATGCCGTGGCGTCAAAACCGGGCTTAGGCGCATCGGGACCCTTGTCGCCAAATCCGGTCGCATGTGCGTAGATGAGCCGTGGATTAATCGCAGATAAATGGGAATAGTCCATTCCCAGCGAGGCAAGGGATTCCATCGGGATATTGCTGACAAAAATGTCCGCCTCCCCTATCAATTTATTCATAATTTCACGCCCCTCCGGCTCTTTAATGTCAATGGCCATCCCCCTTTTATTCCGGTTGTTCATTTGAAACAAAGTAACGGGCATTTCACTCTCATCGTTTTCTATCACGTTTAGAAACCATCGAAAATCGTCTCCGGTTTCCAATGGTTCTATCTTGATCACCTCTGCCCCCCAATCGCCGAGTGTGGCCGCACAGACAGGGGCCATGATCCAGGTCGACAGATCAACGACCTTAATACCTTCAAGCGGTTGCATCATGCTTCTCCTTCTACATTGAATTCTATTGGCGCGGGGGATTCTCACATCCCCACTCTCACAGACCCGGATCAAAGGTTCAATCGGAATAGGAAATTTTTCAAATCTAAAAAAAGCTGAACCTTAAGACCGATATATTCTTTTGCTCAGACCTTTTAGATTTTCTGTTCGAGTGTCAGTAGAAATGACACAATTCTCATTTATAATACAATATCAGACCATGCTGATATTTACAGCCCGGTATCTAATCTTTATGGTTCTTCTCCAATTTAGTTGGAGAACAGGGT
>JAZGHI010000527.1:0-5130 GCA_036480955.1 Candidatus Adiutricales bacterium | reverse complement strand
TTTTTGGCATACCCGGACCCAATGCTGATGATTCGTCCGTAGCCCCGGTCGCGCATGTGAGGCAGGACTTCCCGCGTAGCCCGCCAAGCTGATATCAGATTGAGATTAAGGTTATCAAGAAAGGCCTGGTCATCGTGAGTGAAAGGATCGAGGTCTCCGGGATTACTTATGATCCCACCACCGGCGTTGTTGACCAGAATGTCGAGTTGGCCGAAAGAAGTCAGTATCTCTTTGGCTGCGCGCTTTATGTCTTCCAGGCTCAATGCGTCGGCCTTGACAGTTAATACCCGCCGGCCGAGAGCCTTTACCTCACCGGCCACGTTATCCAGCTCGCTTTGTGTCCTCGAATTCACGGCGATTTCTGCGCCTTCCCGGGCCATGGCCAAGGCGATGGCCCGACCAATGCCTCTTCCCCCGCCGGTTATCCAGGCGACTTTGCCATCCAATTGTCCCAAGTTGTTTTTTCCTTTCCAGCTTTTTATATAAATATTCAGGATTTAGTCAAATCCCGGATGTTCAGTGTTGTTCCAGCGTTATGGCTTTATATTACTCAATCAATCCTTCAAGTTTCATCTCATAGAGAACGGTTGATAGTCTCGGAACCGGAGCTTTGGTAGTTGTTTTTCATTATTACCCTCCTGAAATCAGCCGAGTACTATTGCTCTGGATTACCCCGCCTTCATAATCAACTCGGAGAGATCTGCGAATCCCTCGCGCTTTTGATCCAATAAACGGGAACCGGTTTTTTAATATTTTTTACTTCTTGAGATCCCCTGAATTCATAATCGTAGAATTCATTCAGATAATTAAATGTTTCCGGACCCACATAAAGTTTCGTTCCGGATGATAGAGCGCCTATTCGAGCCGCTAAAACCGTGACTAGCCCCGAAGCGGTATAGGTCCAGCGTTCCCCGGTGAGAGTTGTCATCTTGGTGGAACCAACCAAAGCTTCACCGGTGTTGATACCAAGGTGCAGTTTCACCTCTCCCCAGGGATATGAAAACTCTTTATTCAACCGCCTGTTTTCCGCCACAATTCCCAGACCTGCGTCCACGGCTTTTTTTGCGTTAGCTGCTGGTGAGTCATCTTTGAAGATAACCATCAAGCCGTCGCCGGAAGTCTCATTTACCTCGCCTTGTTCTTGATATATAATCTCCAGGTATCTTGAAAAATGGTGCTCTACTAGGTCATTAACGAGCCTTTGATCAAAGTTTTCTATAATTTTTGAGAAATCCTGGATATCGATAAAAAAAATAGTGACATCTAATGGTATTTTTTCGAATGTAAGTTTGTCGGGATCGTGTTCGGCCATCTTGACAACCGAGGTAGGGACAAACTTGGTCAATTGATTCTTGACTCGCTCCAGTGTTTCTATCCGTATGAGGGTGGTCTCCAATTCTTTCGAATAGTCTTTCACCTCCTCGTAGAGTTTAGAGTTCTCCAGAGCAATGGCAACGTAATAAGATATTAATATTAGTAATTCCGTGTCCTCTTCTTTAAAATCGCCTGTGCCTTTATTCAGGGTCTGCAGGGTCCCAATTAAATTACCTTCCCGGTTTTCTATAGGGATGCAGAGGATATTCCTGGTCCGAAAATCCGATTTCTCATCAATCTGGGTATAAAAACGGGAATCTTCATAGGCATCATTGATTATCAAAGGTGTACAATTCTGGAAGACCCAACCAGTCACTCCAACGTCTGATTTTATACGGATTTCATTCCTTTCCATCCCAGTCGCGACGAGCGACCATAGTTCGTTTGTTTTCTCGTCATATAGGAAGACGGTACTTCTTTCAGTGTTCATGATCTGATTGGTTTGATCGATTATCAATTCAAACAGAAGGTCTAAATTGACTTCTGAGGTTATAATTTGACCCATCTGAAAGAGCTTGGTATGGCGTTGAATCTGATCCAACACATCGAAATCAGTCTGACGCCGGCCGATATTTCTCTTTTTTAATTTTTTTTTATTTGGAGCAGTCATGCAGAATCTCCTGATAAGAAATTCCAGGCAGAAACGATGGCAATTGCCTGGGGAGCTTTATCAATCGTTCTACCTCCCGCTGGCTTCACCTATAATTTCCCCCAAAGTTAGACTCGAAGTGATAATGACCTCATGATTTTAAGGAAAGAATATTCGAGTTCGCCGGCGATGTCAAATGAATGGTTGGCTGGGCTGAAGGCAGGGCTGTGAATTGACCACAAATCTTGGAAGAATAAAATGAGGCCAGAGTGAATAACACGTATTTACCAGCAATACCGAATTCTGACAGATTTTAATAAACCATACATCAGAAATCAGGAGTTTTTTCTATCCCAAAAGAAATGGCGAATACACCGCGTATCCAGTTTCTATTAACTTCGGCACTGGTTTCTTGGGGAAGCCCTGTTGACAAGTGTTTCAATAGGGTCCCCGATATGGTTTAATCGATCTGGATTGTCTCCCCGCTTTGAGGCACGATTGTTGAGAAGTTTTCGTCTTCCAGGCTTCGGGCCAGGGCCAGCGATTGTGTCTCTTCACCATGCACTACGGCGATTTTTTTAATTTTCAAGTTCGATTCCTTGACAAAGCAGAGCAGCTCATCCTTGTCCGCGTGAGCGCTGAAACCATCCAGTTTCACCACTCGCGCATTTAGGGGATACATCTTGTTTAATATTTTAAGTTCCGGCGGAGATCCGGTCCGGCCTGATTCTTCATATGCTAATCCGGATTCTTGAATTTTCCGGCCCAGTGTGTTGGCGGCCATGAAGCCGACGATCAGAATAGTATTCTTTTCGTCATGCACCTTGTAACGCAGGTGATGGAGTATCCTTCCCGCTTCGCACATTCCCGAAGATGCGATTACTATATGAGGCCTTTCGTCACGCATGAGGGCCATTGATTCATTTACTGACCCGACGTATTGAATCTGACCGAAAGAAAAAGGATTTTCACCTTGTTCGAGAAAGGTCTCATGGGCTTCCCGGTCGAAAACCTCGAGGTGGCTGCCAAAAACCGAGGTAAGATTGGTGGCCAATGGGCTGTCAATATAAACTGGAATCCTTGGGACTTTTTTCTGTTTATATAGCTCGTGCAGGACGTAAATGAGTTCCTGCGTGCGGCCGAAGGCAAAGGATGGGATAACTACTGTTCCGCCCCGGTCAAACGTTTCGACGATCACTTCACATAATCTTTCGTTCAAATCTGTCCTTTGACCATGAAGCCGGTCTCCGTAGGTACTTTCCATTATTAAAAGGTCCAGCTCCCGGTCTTCGATAGGAAAATCTAGTGTCGGGTCCTCGATAATGGGAAGATCGAATTGCCCAATATCACCTGTATAACAAATATTATAGACCCGGCCGTCCTGGCGTACTTTAATGAGGCTTAAGGCTGATCCCAGAATGTGTCCGGCGTCGTAAAAGGTCACGGAAACGTCGCGGCCAATAGTGACTGGATATTTGTACGGATAGCTGTCAAAAAGTTTAAGAGAACTGGCGGCCTCTTCCGTTGTAAAAAGCGGCTGGACGGCCTCCAGGTCATTCTCTTCGATCAACTGGTTGATTAACTCCGAGTTCAGCCGGTGATTATTCTTCTTCAGGAGCTTTTTTATTTCCCTGGGACGTTTCTTGTCACCGGTTTTTCCTCGCCCTTTGTTTTGCTGTTGGTTTAAAAATGATCTCAGAGTCTTGTAATTGAGATATTGGGCATCTGATTCCTGGATATGGGCGGCATCCATCAGTAGGAATTGGCTCACGTCATGAGTGACGCGAGTAGAAATGACACGGCCGCCGTATCCAGCCTCAGGCAGCATGGGAACGCGCCCGGAATGGTCAATGTGTCCGTGGGATAGAACCATGTTGGTAACGTCCCTCGGATCGATGGGTATGGTTCTGTTTTTTTGCTCCGTCTCTTTACGCCGTCCTTGGAACAGGCCGCAGTCTAATAATATTTGATCGGATTTAGTCTGTAAGAGATGCATGGATCCTGTTACTTCGCGCGCCGCGCCATAAAAAGTTACTCGCACTTATAAATCTCCTGCCTAATAATTTTGGCTCTCATTTCTTTCCGTGGTCTAGATATCATCTTTTCCTTTTCAATCGGAATGTTTTTGTGGCAAACATTCTATAGCCAAATTATCATTTTTAAGGGAGGTACAGTGATATGGGAAAAAAGATCACGGACGTGGAATGGCTGCCCAAGGGCGGGCCTTACTCGCACGCGGTGGAGGCGAATGGTTTTCTCTTCCTGTCCGGCATGGTGCCTATGGATGTTGAGAAAGACCTGGCCATAAGAGATGATATTAAATCCGCTACCGCCCTCGTGCTGGATAATATCAAAAAGCTTTTAGCCGCCTCCGGATCAGACCTTGAAAACGCGGTCAAGGTTACGGTTTTCTTGCGCGACATGAGTGACTTTCAGGCCATGAATGAAGTCTACGCCTCGTATTTCCCTGATAACCGGCCGGCCCGTTCCTGCGTAGCGGTGCGTGAGTTGCCCCTGAATTTCCCCATCGAGATCGAGCTGGTGGCTCTTATGTAGTTCTGGTAATTACCGCTCTTTGCTGTTTTTAAAAAAAAACCTGGGATTTTAAGTGGTGATGGTTTCCTTATCCACCTGACCCAGGCATTTATCAAGAGCGCCTACGAGAATATCAACATCCTTTTTAGTAATAGTAAGTATGGGTGAGATTTCGATGATAATGTTCCCTGAGGTTCTGATGAAAACCCCGTGATCCAGCATCATATCGATTATTTTATCAGCGAGGCCGATTTCAGCGGGAAGTCTCTCCCTGGTCTGGCGGTCCTTGACCAACTCGACCGCGCAGAGCATTCCCAGGCCTCTTACTTCCCCCACAATAGAATGGCAGTACAGGGCTTCTAATTCTTCGAGCAGGTACTGGCCAACCTGGGCGGCGTTATCCACCATTTTTTCTCTTTCAATGATTTCAATGGCCTTGAGTCCGGCGGCGCAGGCTACGGCGTGGCCGCTGAATGTGTGGACGTGCATGAAAAGAGGCAGTTTTTTTACCAGTTCGCCTCTAATGATCGTGGCTCCAAGGGGAACGTAACAGCCTGAAATATTCTTGGCCAGTGTCATGATATCGGGCACGACGTTATAGTGTTCGCAGGCAAACCATTTCCCGGTCCTTC
>JAZGHI010000526.1:0-2609 GCA_036480955.1 Candidatus Adiutricales bacterium | reverse complement strand
GATAGGAGAATCCTACGGAATCCACCCCAAACCCGTACCACAGGAGAGTACCACAGGAAGGTTGACAACTGGAGTATTATTTGTGATACTTGATTGAGAATTGATACCAAAAGCTTTAATTTAAGCTCTAGGCTGTTAGCTCACCCTAACCGCGCCGCTCAAAAAAATGCGCGGCAGCTCAAAGGAAACAGACGCATGTCTCGGTACTTTCTTTATTTTTTGGCCCTGATCCTGGCGGCTTCCTTTTTTTACGGATGCGGAGGCAAGAGGCTCCCCATGGACGTTCTCAAAAATGATCTCAGGGACGCCCCGTCTTTTTCCATCATCCTGGAAGACATGGATGATAAGGGCACGTTTGTCAAATCCTATCACCATAAATACCGGGTCGTTCAGGATGAACAGGCCTGGACCACGGATTGGATGAAGGTGCCGAAAGATTACTACCGCCGTAACGAGAACTTTCTTGGTATGACCCTTCTTTCCAAAAAAAAGGGTGAATACGATTCTACGGTCGGACCGCCCGGATACAATTATGTAGGAAACGAACAGTACGGGAAGTGGAAAAAGGATTCCAGCGGCAATTCATTCTGGGAATTTTACGGTAAATACGCCCTGATTTCTTCTCTCATGGGGGGCGGACCAATGTATCGGAGAGACTACCGGGCTTATCGGGATTATCACGGTCAAGGCCGGCCGTATTATGGACGCAACAAACAATACGGCACCAACGGCAGATTTACCAAGAGCCAGAAACCTAATTTCTATTCAAGGCGCACGGCCAAACTCCGGGCCTCGAAATCTTCGTTTTCCAATAGGGTAAACCAGCGCACCGGACGCGCCCGTTCCAGCTACCGCAGCCGTAGCTACAGCAGGGGGAAATAGGCCATGGATTTTGATAATCTGATTTCAGCGGCGATTTTTATTATCGGTTTTTTCGTCCTGTTTTTTATCGGCAAGACCGTCAACGATATGCTTCATCGGGAATACAAGCTCAACTTCGAACTGGTGGAAAAAGACAACGCCGCCCTGGGCCTGGCCGTTTCCGGTTACTATTTCGGCCTGGTCCTGGCCATCGGCGGGACCATCGCCGGTCCCAGCGCCGGACTGGCCGAGGACCTGCTCGACCTGGTCATTTACGGTGTGTTGAGTATTATCCTGCTCAATATTTCCTGGTTCTTGTGTGATAAGCTGATCCTGTATAAATTTAAAGTCAGCGAAGAACTCATCCGGGACCATAACCAGGGCACCGGCGCGGTGTCGGCGGCTATCAGTATTGCCTCCGGTTTCATCATCTACGGTGCCGTTTCAGGCGAGGGTGGGAGTATCTGGACCGTAATCGGGTTCTGGGCCATCGGGCAGGTCATCCTGATTCTGGCCGGGCTGATCTATGAACTTATTACGCCCTACGAGATCCACGATGAAATCGAAAAAGACAACGTGGCCGCCGGTGTGGGTTTTGCGGGAGCCCTGATCGCCATGGGAGTCGTCATCGGCCTGGCCGGTGAGGGTGATTTTACGTCCTGGGTCACGGACCTGCCCGTATACCTGGGCTTTGCCGTCCTGGGCCTGATCCTGCTGCCGATCGTCCGGTTTCTGACCGATAAGGTACTTCTCCCAACGGTAAAGCTCTCGGACGAAATCGCGGCTCAAGAAAAACCCAATGTGGGCGCGGCCTACATCGAAGCCTTTTCCTACATAGCCGCGGCCTTCATCATATACTGGTGTGTCTAAACCCCGCGGTGTAAGCGCTGTTCTCAAGGTCTCTATTTTTGCTACCGGCTGCGCGGGTATCGTGGCCGAGTTTGTCCTGGCTACCCTGGCCACCTATACAGTCGGCAACGCGGTCCTGCAATGGACCGTGGTCATGTCCCTCATGTTCTTCGCCATGGGAATCGGCAGCCGGCTCAGTTCCTTCTTCCGGGAGAAACTCCTGGACAGCTTCATCATCGTTGAATTCATTCTTTCCCTTCTCTGCGCTTCCTCAGCAGTGCTGGCTTACGGCCTGGCCGCCTATACGGCCTACATCGGTCTGCTGATCTATACCCAGGCCCTGGCCATCGGGTTTCTCATCGGCCTGGAAATTCCTCTGGTTACACGGCTGAACAACGCCTATGAAGACCTGCGGTCCAACATCGCGGCCATCATGGAAAAGGATTATTACGGCTCGCTTCTGGGCGGCCTGTTGTTTGCCTTTTTTGCTCTGCCTTATCTAGGGCTGACCTACACACCCATCGCTCTGGGAAGCATCAACTTCCTGGTGGCTTCCCTTCTTCTGTGGAGGTTTTATGGCCTCGTTGGCCGGAAAAAGCTTCTGGTGTCCGGTTTCGTCCTTTCCTTGAGCGCCCTTATCGTCATGGGTGTGCTGGCAAAACCAATCATATTATACGGGGAACAGAGGCAGTTTCGAGACAAAATTATACTTGCCAAACAGACCCCGCATCAGAAAATCGTGATTACACAGTGGAAAAATCATCACTGGCTCTTCATAAACGGCCAGGAACAATTCAGCACTTTTGATGAGGAAAAATACCACGAACCGCTGGTCCATCCGGCCATGAACCTGGCCTCGAGCCGGGAAAAGGTGCTCATTCTGGGCGGGGGCGACGGGC
>JAZGHI010000525.1:0-3785 GCA_036480955.1 Candidatus Adiutricales bacterium | reverse complement strand
GCCCCCCGGTATACTTCCTTGTGACCCTTCTGGCGTCCGAAACCCCGGACCTCGGTTATGGTCATACCCAGAATATCGATTGAAGCCAAGGCGTTTTTGACTTCCTCCAGTTTAAACGGCTTGATTATGGCCTCTATTTTTTTCATGAGAGCGGCTCCTTATATTAGGTTCTTCTCCAATTTAGTTGGTGTACAAACGCTTGAACAAACGCTTGGACCCTTGACCCCTTGAATCCTTATCATTTTCATCAACTCTTTTGGAGAGGATTCTTATTTTTAGGTTCTAGGTCAGGTTATAGCCAGCCTCACTGTGCTGGCTGATATCAAGACCCCTTACCTCGTCTTCTTCACTAACCCTCAAACCCACCAGAAGATCGACTGCTTTTAATATTACCACCGTGGCCAGAAAACAGAAAATCCATGTTGCCGCTACGGAAATAGCCTGGATACCCAATTGTCCGGCCTGACCGTAAAAAAGACCGCTGGCCCCGCCGATGGCTTCCTTGGCAAAAAGTCCCGTGGCCAGAGCCCCCCAGGTGCCGCCCAGACCGTGAATACCTACCACGTCCAATGAATCATCATAGCCTAATTTCGATTTGAAAAACACCCCGTAATAACAGACCAGACCGGCCACGATACCGATGACCACGGCGGCCATTGGACCGACAAAACCCGCCGCCGGGGTGATAGCCACCAGACCGGCTACGGCCCCACTAGCCGCGCCCAGGGTGGTCGGGTTGCCGCGATGCCGCCACTCCACAACCAGCCAGGACAGGGCCGCCGCCGCCGCCGAGAGATGGGTGACCACGAAGGCGTTAGCCGCCAGACCGTTAGCCGCCAGCGCGGAGCCGGCGTTAAATCCGAACCAGCCAAACCAGAGGAGCCCGGCCCCCAGGATGGTCAAGGGCAGATTGTGAGGCATAAGGTCTGCGGTCCCATACCCCTGACGTTTGCCCAGGAACATGGCCGCGGCCAGGGCCGAGGCCCCGGAGCTCATGTGGACCACGGCCCCGCCGGCGAAATCCAGAACGCCAATCCGGCCCATCCAGCCGCCGCCCCAGACCCAATGGGCCATGGGACTGTAGACCAGAGTGGACCATAAGGCCACGAAGATTAAAAAGGCGCTGAACTTCATCCTCTCGGCGAAAGCGCCGGTAATCAAGGCCGGGGTTATGACGGCGAACATACATTGGAAGACCATGAAGGCCAAGTGGGGAACGGTCGAGCCGTAATCGGGGTGAGGTTCCATGCCCACACCCTTGAGACCCAAAAAGTCCAATCCGCCTATCAGACCACCCAGGTCTGGGCCAAAGGAGAGAGAATAACCCCAGAAGACCCAGATGAGACTGACCAGGCCCAGGCAGATAAAACTGTGCATGATGGTACCCAGGACATTTTTTTGGCGCACCATGCCGCCGTAAAACAGGGCCAGGCCTGGAGTCATAAGCATGACCAGGGCGGTCGAAAGTAAAATAAACACCGTGTCTGCGCCGTTCATGATATCTCCACCTTTTTTCTGAAAGCGAACTACCCGAGATCCGGTTCAAGGCCGGCGGGGTCATTTAGGGTATTATTGAGCAATTCCCGTGCCATTAAAAAAGGCTTTTGATTTCAAGTAGTTGTAATAAAATGGCTTTTATGAGCGGCATGTAAGCGACATTTTTGGCAGATAGTGTCGCGAATAATTACAAAAATGTAGGAATGGGGGGGGCTAAAAAGACCAACAAGGAAAACTAACCAGAACCTAACCAGAACCTAGTCAGAAACCCGTTTTTTTAATCACCAGTCCGGCACCACCGGTACGGGCGATAGGATATCGACGGCCGAGACCAAAGGCCTTTTTGGTAACTTTGAGTCCCGGCGGGGCCTGAAGTCGCTTGTATTCATTATTTTCCACTCGCTTAAGCACTCCAATAACCAGGTCCCTATCATAGCCTTTTTCCACAACCTCATCCAGGCTGAGGTGTTCCTCGATATAGGCAGTCAGGATCCCGTCCAGAGTCGGATAGGGCGGCAGGCTGTCCTGGTCGGTCTGGTCCGGCTTCAATTCGGCGGTGGGCGCTCTGGTCAGGATGCGCTCAGGTATAATTTCCTCTTCCCGGTTGATGTACCAGCAGAGGCGGTAGCACCAGATCTTGAGCACGTCTGAAATAACGGCCAACCCTCCACTCATGTCACCGTACAGGGTGCAGTAGCCCACGGCCAGTTCCGATTTGTTACCTGTGCTTAGGGGCAACGCGTTGAACTTATTAGAATAAGCCATCAGCATGTTGCCTCTGATACGGGCTTGTATATTTTCTTCGGTCTCATTTTCGGGCAGGTTTTTAAAAACGGGCTTGAGTTCATCCAAGTAGGAAGTAAAAATGGTGTTAATCGGGAGCTTGATGTATTGGATGCCCAGGTTTTTGGCCAGTTTTTTAGAATCTTCAGCGCTCATGGCGGAAGAATAGGGTGATGGCATAAACAAGGCGGTTACCCTGTCCGGTCCCAGGGCTTTAGCGGCAATGCAGGCCACCAAGGCTGAATCCACTCCTCCGCTTAAGTTCAAAACGGCCTTTTCAAACCCGCATTTGGCCATATAATCACGGGTGCCCATTACCAGGGCTTCAAAAATCTCTTCCTCTTCGCTTAACGGCAGCGCGCGTATCACGGCTGGCAGCCTTTGGGTTGAATCCCAGATGATGAGATCTTCCTTGAACAGGCTGGCCCGGGCCTGGAGTTCACCACCGGCGTTGAAGACCATGCTTCCGCCGTCGAACAGGAGTTCATCGTTCCCGCCCACCTGGTTGACATATATGGCCGGGACCTTATATTCCGTGGTTATGTGTTTAAGGATTTCCTCTCGAGCCGTTTGTTTTCCAAAATAATAGGGCGAGGCCGAAACATTGATCAGCAGGTCCATGCCTTCCTTATTAAGATCAGCGACTGGATCGAGGCTATAAAGCGGGTGGGGCGAGATGTATTCGTCGTTCCAGATGTCTTCGCAGATAGTGACCCCAAGCTTTTCCCCGTGCAGGTTGACCATGAGCGAGGAGGTAGTTGCTTCGAAATATCTTGTCTCGTCAAACACATCATAGGAAGGAAGAAGTCTTTTACCGCCCTGGGCCACTATTTTTCCGTCCTGTATGAAGACCACGGAATTTAGGAGGGATTTTCCCTGTGGGAGTGGGTTTCGTGTTACACATCCTGCCAGTATGGCGATCCCGTGAATCTCTTTAGCCAGGACCTTCAATGCCTCCTCACTTGCGTCAACAAAGGCCGGCCGGTCCAGTAGATCTAAAGGGGGATATCCAGAGACAGCCAACTCCGAAAAAACCACCAGATCGGCCCCTTCCTGGCGGGCCTTTCCGGCCAGATCGATTATCTTTTTAATATTATTGTTGAAATCCCCGATTTTTGGATTCGTTTGAGCCAGAGCGATTTTCATTTTTTACCCATCTTATAGGAGGTCAAAAACCTTAAGCGGTAAACATTAAATCCGCAAAAACCTGCTAAGTAAAGGTCAAGTTTAAGTAGAGCAAATATCGGGCCAGTTATTTTTTACTGTAAAATTATAGGCTTAACAAAATCAGCCTCAATCGGTCTGACAATTTTGTAAATCTGCCGAAGATGGCCGGGACTTTATTGAAATTTCCCGGATATTATACTCAACGCATAAATATTTGCATATATAATTATCTTAACTCACTGATAATTCAATATATTTAAGGAGAATTTTCAACAATCCTATAGACGTTGTCTATATCAGCCCCTTTCGGCAATGGGCACGTAATCCGTTCTGGTCCG
>JAZGHI010000524.1:0-2060 GCA_036480955.1 Candidatus Adiutricales bacterium | reverse complement strand
CGATTGAGGGCATCGAAGCCCTGGGGGTAAAGAATTACACGAGCCTGACCGAGATCCCCGAGGCCGTGGATCTGGCTATCGTGGCCGTGCCCAGGGCGGCGGCGTCACGGGTTCTCGATGATTGTATCCAAAAGGACGTAGCCGCGGTGCATCTCTTTACGGCCGGTTTTACTGAAACGGATACGAAAGAGGGGAGCGAACTCGAACGGGAGTTGATTGAACGGGCCGAGAGAGGCAACCTGCATATCATAGGTCCAAACTGCTTCGGGATCTTTAATCCCGGTATCGGGTTAAGGCAGAGTGAAGACCAATACGCGTATATTTCAGGACCGGTGGGTCTCATATCTCAAAGCGGAAACATAGCCCTTTCTTTTAGCTTTGAAGCGCACCTGCAGGGAATTGAGATATGCAAATCAGTAAGCTTTGGCAACGGTACGGTTCTCGATGGCACCGATTACCTTGAGTATTTCGGCCAGGACCCGGCGGTCAAGATTATTGCCATGTATCTTGAAGGAGTAAAGGACGGGAAACGTTTTCTTCGAGCGCTGGAAAAAGTATCAGCCGATAAACCAGTGCTCATATGGAAAGGGGGCCGGACCGAGGGTGGCGAGAGGGCCATTGCCGCGCACACAGGCTCATTGGCTATACCTCAAGATATCTGGGAGAAGGCAATCCGGCAGTACGGGGCGATGAACGTTACCTCTATGGAGGAATTGATAGATACGATCAAGGCCTTACATTTTCTGCCCCCGGTCATTGGAGACGGGGTGGGTGTGGCCGGCGGCTCGGGCGGTCAATCGGTCCTCGTGGCTGACATCTTTTACGAGGAAGGATTAAGGGTACCCAGACTTAACAGGGAATCCTACGATGAGCTGGCTTCATTCTTTGTGCTGATTGGAGGCGGGTATCCGAATCCTATCGACACGGGCGGGAACGTTAACCGTCTGGAGATAAAGCGGATCATAAACATCCTCAATCGGGACAGTAACATAGACAACCTGGTCTTGATCGTGTCCATGAGGCCCGGACGAAGCGTTACCCTCGAGCAGAGCGAAGGAACTATACGCATGTTGGAGGAGCTGAAAAACACCACGGAAAAACCGGTAATGGCTATCGTCTATTTTTCAACCCCGGCCGCGGAACAGGAGGCCAGACCTATAATGCTCAAACTTCAGGAAAAAGGAATTCCCGCCTTTTCCTCCATCCAGCGCTGCGCCCGTGCCCTGAAAAACGCCCTTAATTTTCACAACAGCGGAAGACCCGCCGCATGAAGTAATTGATTATCTGAGACCTCTGTAAAACTTCGTCCTTTGGCCCAACTCTTTGTCGCGCTCGAATTTAATGCCTCGAAATACTGCAAGTATTCCTGCGGCTTAAATTTTCGTGCTCCTCGATTTGACCTCAAATTACTCGTTTTGCAGAGGTCTCTATCTATAAATTTTATCTCCATCATCTACCCGTTTGTTACCAGGTCGTTATTTCAAAATCATGCGCTGATCACATTTTTTTCTTTCAAGAAATCAATAATACTGGATACAATCTGTTTCGGGTCTCCACCCACCGCCCCGCCTTTTTTCGGTCCCATGCCGCCGGTCATGACAAACTTCATCTGGTCGGCCTCGGACATACTATCGTCCGGCGCCAGCATCTTTTTAGGCCTTAGTTTAGGAGCGGCAAGCCGGGTTATAACCATTTTCGGACCCGCTGAATCAACTGCCAGGGACTTAATGTCGATCCGCTGAATCGGTTCTATTCGCGCCGCCTTTCTATCTGGAAACGTGGGATACCGGGGACGATTCAACATTTTTTCAGCCGTAAAAACCGCCGGGACCGGGCAGGACACTTCTTCCCGGTTTCCCCTTTCCAAGGCCCTTTGAACCTTGGCCCTGTCCATGCCCAGTAATTCAATGTTAGTCACCCAGGTAACCACCGGCAGTTTCAGTAATTCCGCCACAAAAATGCCCACCTGGCCCATTTCATCATCAATGGCCTTTTTACCAAAAAGCAGTAGGTCATATTCCATACCCTGAATGAGGTCGGCCAGTATCGAAGCCGTGGTC
>JAZGHI010000523.1:0-10001 GCA_036480955.1 Candidatus Adiutricales bacterium | reverse complement strand
GAAGGTGTTCTTTCGTACTTCTGAAGGTCAAAGCCGCATTTCCCACAAAATATATCATCTGGGAGGATTTCAATGGATAGACGGAAGCACCCTAATACATCACTTGACATAGGTTTAAAGAAACAAGTATATTTCCTTATAAATTTGTTACCAACGGGATAATCCCAAAACAAAGTTCCTTCAAGTTAAAAAAAACCGCTCATGGTTAATTCCATGTTCAAAGAAAGCAGTACTGTTAAGTGAAATGACAGATCCATCACTTGAAAACGAGCAAAAAAACGGCTCGTTCTCGACCGCGGCCAGACTTTATGACGGCCTGATCCGTACTCAGACCAGGCTAGTGCGGCAAACCAAGGAAAATAAGCCCGTGTCTGTCCCCAATATTTCCGCTATTGCGGAAAAGGTTGTCTCAAGGCCGGAGAGGATTGACGCGCTTTTCAATGAAGCCATGTTCAGACTCCATGAGGGAGATGAACTTGTACTTCATTCAGTGAATGTTTTTATCTATTCGCTCAAACTAGCCCAGGGCTTGAATTACTCGCAAGATAGGAGGATGGAACTAGGCGCCTCCGCCCTGGTCATGGACCTGGGCATGTTCATGCTGCCTCAGGCGTATCTGGCCGGGAAACAAGGTGATTTAACACCTAAAGAAATAGATACGATTAAGATGCATCCCTCACTGGGCCATGATCTGCTTTCAAGGGCAGGAGAGGAGTATAAATGGCTGGCCGAAGTCGTTCGCCAGACCCACGAGAGGGAGGATGGAAGCGGATATCCTAAAAAGTTGAAGGGCCATCAAATACACGAATACGCAAAGATCCTGGCCGTAGCAGACACCTTTGTGGCCATGACCCATAATAGGCCTTATAGACCGGCCCTCCTCGGTTTTAAGGCCATCCAGGAAATTCTGCATTCATTTAAGGGAAAATTCGATCCCAGAATCCTGAGACTTCTCCTGACTCAGCTCACAGTGTTTCCGTTAAAAAGCTATGTCCGGCTGAACAACGGTACTATTGGGATGGTGGTTAAAACCAATGAGGCCATGCCTCTTAATCCAACTATCAAAGTACTTTTTGACGGGCAAGGCCGGCGGGTAGACGAGGAAAAGATCATTGATTTGAGCCAGAGTCCCTTCCTGCATGTGAGTGAAGTGGTTGAGGAAAGCGTTTTAAAGCAGTAAATAAGCCCCACCATATTTTTGCCTGAATAAATTCCATTTATAATTAACTCCCCAGATTACCGCTGGTGCAGGATCCACCCGCCACGCCGCCGGTGACACAATCACCGCCCGAGGCCGCGGCGCCGCTTCGGCAGGAAGAGCCTGTGGCCAGCGTGCCGGTTCGGCAATTCTGCCCCGCGGGAGAGCCTCCGGTTCTGCACAGCGCGGATAAAGTGGCGGCTTCCGCTCTGGCCGGGCCGAAGTCGTTTTTTCAAGGCTGGGCTACAGGCCGATTGACGCCTCTATCTCGGCTGCTCGCCGGAATCCTCCCGGCACTCTAGCCAGCGTGGACATGCGCCGTGATGACTCTCCCCATGTATCTGCGCACCTTCATTGGCATCCGGTCAATTCTTCGATAGCGGTCCGGCATCTGGTTGAACGATGCGATCTAGATGCGATACGGAACGAAGCGAGGACAAGAAAAGCTAAGTATAATAACCGATTAGTTTTATTAACAGAACTTGCTCCGCATCACTTCCTGCTTCACCTGGCCGAGCACTGCCTTCGCCCCGGCCACGGTATTGACAGGCTCGTTTTTTTGGTCGATTTTGACCGGATTTTAGCTGCTTTCGGAAATGAATTTGACTGGGATCTCACCATAAGTACGGCCAGGGCGTGGGGGTAGGAAAGTTCGGTTTATATTGCTTTATCCGCGGCTCGAGTGTTATATAGAGTTGATATTCCGGAAGAAGTTTTAAACGATTTAAATCCGGCTAAACCCGGGTGGGGAGAACGATATTTCAGAAGGGCTGTTTTATCAAACAAACGCAGGCGCGGATTGAGCTATATGTTTCATCTTTCAACACAAAAAAGAATTAGTCAGAAAATCATGTTTATTTTTCATACACTTTTTCCACCGGTTTCGATTCTGACTCAACGGTCCGGGATTTGCGGAAACAGGAATAAGATTGCCTTCCATATCTCAGTCTAATCCAGCTAATCCAGGCGTTTATTTGCGATGGCATTCTTACAAATCACCTTCATCGCGAGGAATCTCGGCCCGTCTAGCCCCTTTGCTTATCATACTTTTTTCCTATAAATCCGGTTTGTCAAAATACTACTTTTAGCTTATTGACTACATGGTATTAATACCTTAACATTTGACTGCGGGAGAAGAATGTTATACTGTTGATGAATAACATTAATTTTTTACTTTAAATCCCGTACTCATTTGACACGCATTGGTTCAAGCTATCGATGGTTCCTTTTCAGACTATTCGGCAAAGGATTCGGTTTTGACCCGCTTAAAACGGTATTTGAGGCCTGTTTTCAGGCCAGCGATTAAAAATATCAGATGGGCTCAAATTCTGGTCCTGCTGTTAGCCGTCGGATGCGGCGGAACGAGTCTGACCGGTGGTGTCCCGGTCAGGGAGTTCAGCCCACCGGTCGATTTTGAAAAAAGGCGGGCCGAGATCGAGAAAATGAAAAAGGCGGTCGGCCTTCTGAGCCAGGTCCAGCAAAACAGTGTCTTTCGCCAGGTTGACGGAACAACTCATTACCTCATTGGGCCAAGAGATATCTTGCGCATTGTATTCTTTAAGGGCGCCAAGCCGATCGAGGACATAGTAGAGGTCCGGCCCGATGGGACAATTTCTTTTTCTTTTCTAGAAGATGTTTCCGTGACCGGCTTAACGGCCAGGGAAGTTGACCTGATCCTGACCGAAAGACTGACGCAGTATGTAAAAGATGTGAGATTGGATGTCTTTATAAAAGAATACCGCAGTAAAAGCGCTTTGGTCTTCGGCCAGATAAATAATCGAATCATCTCCGGGATTCAGACCGGGCCTGGCCTTTATATCCTTGAAGGCCGGACCACCCTTTTAGATCTAATCGTAAAGGCGGGGGGGTATATCCCGGAATCGTCGGACCTTAAAAACGTGAAACTTCTGCGCGGCGACACCAAATATACCATCAATCTCTATGACGTTATTTTTAAGGGAGACGTATCCCAGAACGTCATCCTGGAAGATGGTGATGTGATCACCGTGCCCGAATTGGCCCTTTTTGGTGAACGCGTATACGTGTTTGGTGAAGTCAACCGCGTGGGAGTATTCTCCTATAAAAGCAGCCGGGACCTGTTGGCGGCCATAGCCAACGCCGGGGGATTCACCGCTACGGCTGTCGAGGAAGAGACAAGGATAATCAGAGGATTCGGTAAGCTGGAAAACCCGGTGGTCATCACCGCAAACCTGAAAGACATCTTCGAGAAGGGCGTAATTTCGGAGAACGTGGAGCTTGAGGACGGCGACGTGGTTTATGTCCCGCGGAGTCAAATCGGTGACGTGAACGAGTTTATTAAAAATACTATCCCGCTTTTAAACTACCTGTTATACCCGGGACGATATAGGGACCTGTATTCTGATACCGATTCTTTAAGGGTTCTGAGATGGTAAACGCCTGGAAAATAAACGGCCGGAAAGCCCTTGCGGTATGATACATGAAGCATTTTTTAGCTAAAAGCAAAAGGCGGAACAAGTTTGGAACAATATGATTTAAATCTTCGTGAATATTGGCGTATTCTTCGTAAGCGGAGGCTGATAATCATATTCACCACCCTGGCCCTGGGTGTGTTCAGTTTCTTGTTTTCGTTTTTCCAGCAGCCCACGCCTTTATATCAATCCGTGGCGGCCATCAAGATCGACAGGTCCAGTGATGTAAGCGGCTTATACGTACAGGCCCTGTCCTTCGGGGGAGGGGATGACCTTGAAACTCGAACCACGATTATTAAAAGCATACCGATTGTAACCGAGGTGGCGAGAAAACTGGGGCTGATTGACAAATCCCTTTCGGATCTCCAGGTTCAAGCCAATCCGATGTTTTTGGACGTGGTGCTTGACCTCAAGCGGAGTCTGGATGCTGAACGGGAAGGCATGACCAGTATCATCAACATCCTGGCGACCGACGACGACCCGCAGATGTCCATGCTTATCGCCAATACCACGGCGGAGACATACATGGAAGTCGCCTCCGCCGAAATAAATAAACGTATATTCGAGGCCCTGAAATTCATCGAGGAGCAGCTCGAGGTCATGGGGGCCAAATTAACGGACGCTGAAAACGAGTTAGTCAAATTCCGCGAGACGCATAAACTGGTCTCGTTGGACGCCCAAACGAGCCATATCCTGACCCTGCTTGTCCGTCTAGAGGAAGAATACGAAAAGATTATACGTTCGGCCGATGAAGTAAACGAATTAATGGTCAGCCTGGCCGAAATGCGTGATCAGCCTCTGACTTCTCAGCACAGCTTCTATTCGAACGAGGCCTCGGCTCTCTATAATAACCTGAACGACAAGCTGGTCAATCTTCTGGTGGACCGCGATACATTATTGCTGACCTATACCTTTGATTATCCCGAAGTCAAAGAAACCGGCCGCCGCATAGTCGAGTTGACCAAGAACATGTACAGTCAGCTTGAACGGCAATTAGGCGTGCAGAAAACTCGAGCGGCAGAATTGAAAAAACAGATCGACCACTTCAACACGCGTTTGAGGGAACTGCCGGAAGAGGGGCTCACCCTGGCCCGCTTGGAGAGGAAGGTCAAACTCCGCGACCAGGTCTTTACACTTCTTGAAACCAAGCATCAGGAGGCCTTGATAAAAAAATCGGAAAAGCTCGATGAGGTGACTGTCGTAAAACCGGCCTTGATGCCTGACCGGCCAATCAATCCTTTCCGAACCCTTGTCAACGTCATAATCGGGACCATTATGGGATTAATCCTGGGCATGGTCTTGGCCCTTGTATTTGAAACCCTTGATACCTCCATCGGGGCGATCGAGGACGTGGAGGAATACCTGGGTGTGAAGGTTGTGGGCATAGTGCCCTATATTGACCTGAAGGATATCAGGGAACGGGTCAGTGAGTTAAAAAACGGAGAAAAAGTCGACGACTCATCAGTGGAGAAAGCCTCCCGGCTGGTGGCCCACTATTCCCCGAAATCCGCCCAGGCTGAATCTTTCAGGGCCTTGAGAACCAACATACAGTTTTTGGGCCTGGACCGGAAGATAAAGACAGTCAGTTTCACCAGTTCCAGTCCAAAGGAAGGAAAAACCGCGGCCGCGGTCAACCTGGCCGTAACTGTGGCTCAGTCGGGACAAAAAGTTCTCCTGGTTGACGCGGACTTCCGCAAACCGCTGGTCGCTAAAATATTCGGCCTGGTGGATAATCCCGGTCTTTCTGATTTTATACTAGGGAATTATGAATGGCGTGACGTGGTAAGGGGAATCGCTGATTTGATGACCGGGAAAATGAGCATGGATGAGGTAATGCTTACTCCCGGGCTCGATAATCTATACATAATTACCTCGGGCACGCATACGCCAAACCCAAGCGAGTTGATTGGAGCCGATAGGGTCCAGGAATTTTTAGAACAGGTCAGGGAAGAATTTGACATGGTCATATTCGACTCGCCGCCTATTCTTTCCGCCTCCGAAGCCGCGGTCCTGGCCGGGAAGGTTGACGGTGTTGTACTGGTGTATAAGGTCGGCCAGGTGGCGAGGGGGGCTCTTAAAAGAGCCAAAGACCAATTGGATACTGTCCGGGCAAGCATCCTTGGAGTGGTCTTAAACGGGCTCAAGGCTGAATTTTCTTCTGATTTCCATGACTTCAAATATTATAAATACTATTATTCCCACGGCTCCTATGATCAAGACGCCGATGAAGCAACCTTTAAAGACCGTCTGAGCCGTGTGTACAGGAAAGTTGTGCCAGTGTCTGGCGTCAGACTGGCGGGGCTGGCCAGAGGAGGCGGCCGTTCACCAAGACAAGCCTTTTTTTTCTTCTTTCTGGCTACAGTTCTTCTTGCGGTGGGAATTAGTTATTCTAACCGGACAGTCGATCCGGAGATCCCGGAGCTGACCGCTGATGAGGGCCATAATCCCCCCGTTCCTCAAACCAGGGCCGGCTTGAGAGTATTCAAGGAAAATGAATTCCTGCCTGTCTCGGACAAGGAAGAGTTTATAAACATTGACCAGGCTGATGAGCAGACCGAGTTAAATTCTTCCTTAACAGATTCGGTAAAACGGCCGGAATCCTCTGTTCGAGAACCGCTTGATACTGAAGGAATTACCCTGATCCGGTCGAACACCACCTCGAACAAAAACCTGGCCTATACCCTTCAAATCGGTTCCTATCGGTCTGATATCGAGGCTCGGGCCGTGATACGGCAGCTGGAGGACGCCGGCGCACCGGTCTATTTAAGCTGGGTCAATCTGCCTCAAAACGGCGTCTGGTACCGGGTTTTCCTCGGCGCCTACCCCTCGGCCCAGGCCGCACAAAATATTCTCGATAGAGGTCTTAAGTTTTTCGATTCCCTGGGGCTGGATCCGAGAGTAGCGCGGGTAAGGTTCGCCCTCGCTTTATCTGGCCGCGAGAACCTGTCGCCTGTCGAAATAGAAGGGCTTAAATCCTGGGGCTTGAGTCCTTACCGGCTGGAACCCGGCCGGCCGGTGATAATAGGAGCTTTTTTCTCCTATGAAAGGGCCGATATGATGGCTCAGCACCTGGCCGAGAAGGGTGTTCGGACAGAAATAATCAGGCGTTAGCCGTACGAAACGATCCACGCAACCACGATATCATTTAACGCGCCTGGAAATAATGTAACCTGCGCAAAGTAATATTAAAACGTAATGGTAGAACTAGTTCAAGGTACGTTCAGAAGAAATGCGTATTAATACCAGCCTGGTATTGCTCCTGGCCATTATTACCCTCATGGTTCTGGCCCTGGCCTTCACACTGACGAAGCTCACCATTCTTGTGGCCTTCGGTGTCACCCTCGGCATAACCATATTTGCCATTACTTTCCTCTCCACTGAAGCCGCCTTATATATTTTATTATTTTCCATGCTTCTTTCCCCTGAGATTCCGGTATACAAATTCGCGACCCGTGTGGCTGAGGGCCGGGCATCGTTAAATATACGTCTGGAAGACATCCTTTTGGGAATCATGCTCTTTTCTTACCTGGTGAAAATGGCCATTCATAAGGAATTGGGTGTTTTTCTCCGGACACCCCTTAACCGCCCGATATTTCTATACATCCTGATCTGTTTCTTTTCCACGGCCCTTGGAGCGCTCTTTGGAAGCGTACGTCCCGCCTCCGGTTTCCTGTATCTGATTAAATACATCGAGTACTTCATCGTGTACTTCATGGTCATTAACCACCTGCGCACAAGAGACCAGATCAAACGATTTACCTTCGTCTTCCTCATCACCGGGATAATCGTCTGTCTCTACGCTAGTTATCATATCCAGATATTGGATCGTGTATCCACTCCGTTTGAAACAGAAACCGAAGGCGCGGCCAATACCCTGGGCGGATATCTCGTATTTTTAATAGCTATCGGCTCCGGACTGGCCCTATCCGCCCGGAGAATGAGACCCCGAATCGGCTACTTACTATTAATTCTCCTGGTTCTCCCGCCTCTGGCTTACGCCAAGTCCAGGGGGGCGTACCTCTCATTGGTCCCTGTTTTTTTTGTATTGTTTTTTCTGGGCCAGCATAAAAAATTCTTAACCGTCCTTCTCCTCGCGGTCCTCGTTACCTGGCCCATCCTGCTCCCGGGAGACATTGTTGAACGGGTCAGGAGTACCTTTATTCCGAGGGGAGCGTACGAAAGTATAGCCGGGATGCGATTGGATTATTCGGCCTCGGCCAGGATTGAAGGATACAGAGAGGCGTTAGCCGGGTGGTTGAAACGGCCTTTGCTCGGTCACGGGATCACCGGATTTAAATTCATTGACGGTATGTACTTCCGAACCCTGGTCGAACTCGGAATCGTGGGGATCAGCGTTTTCTTCTGGCTCTTGTGGACCGTGTTCAGGGAGTCTTATCAGGCTTTTAAATCGAGCCGCGGCGATCCGTACCTCAATGGTCTGGCCCTGGGTTTCCTGGCCGGATTTTTCGGATTGCTGATGAACGCTGTCCCGCTCAATACGTTTATCATCATCAGGGTCATGGAACCGTTCTGGTTCTTCGCCGGGGTAATGGTTATGATTCCTAAAATACTTGAGCGGGAAGCCCTGGATATGAGCCCGGTTAAAGAGAAAGAATTAAAACCTCAGGTTTTGAGGGCTATTTCGGCCTAAAAAATTTTATTAATTTTATTATTTTATTAAATCTTAAATGAACAGGGCCGGGATTTCCCCCTAAAAATCAGAGGTCTCTAAGTAAAGATAGTCGGTTACCCCTGCATTATTCCGAGCGCACCGGATGTGGACCCTACCTCGAATTTTGAGCTATTTTCCGGTTTATGGCTTGACACTGACCTGTTGTAAGAGAAAAATGACCACCAAGTTCCTGGCCGCAAGGCTTAAAGCGCTATAAAACCGAGGTTATAAATGGGCCAATATAAAATTCACCCGATTGTCATGGGGACCAAGATTTTCGACAAGACCATGATGACCTGCCAGCACGGGCAGGGCGTTGACTTCCCCATGCCGATATCCTGGAAAAAGTTAAGGGGATGGCCGATATAATCATACCGCTTCATGAACCAGGATTCGCCTCGAGCAAGACGATACCGTAAGCTGCTTTCTATAAAATCGAGTGTGCTTATTTCTTCTTCCGGCCCGACTCGAAGGCCTTCAGCCGATCAGCCGAGTCGGGACCGGGACCGGGGCTGTTCTCCCGTTCGAACTTCAGCCCTTCTTTAAGCGTCCGCTTCTGTCCCTCGTTAATCAGCCATTTATCCGAGCGCAGGGTGTGCCAGGAGTTCTCCAGGAACCCACGGGCCATTTTCACGCTGGCCTCCATCAGGCGTTCATCCGGCACGCATTTATTGGCCAGCCCGAACTGCACGGCTTCAAAACCGTCTATAACCCGCCCGCTGAACATCATCTCCTTGGCCCGGATAAGCCCCACTCGGCGGGGCAGGCGCAGGCTCATTCCCCAGATAGGGGTCATGGCCCATCTGCCATGAGTGTCGGAGAATCTGGCCGACTCCCCGGCTATTAGAAGGTCACAGGCCAGGGCCAGTTCCAGGGCCCCGGTATAGCAGTGGCCGCGTACCGCCGCGATCACCGGCTGGCTTAATTCTTCTATGGCGTCCAGGGTTTCCGCCTGAAAGTATGGTGAAGGCGCACTTTCACCGGCCTGGATGGCCTTTAGATCGTTGCCCGCGGAAAAAGACCGGCCTTTACCGCATAAAATCACAGCGCCCACTTCATCGGTCTGCCCGGCGATGTCGTCAATATGCCGCCTGAGCTCCATAAACAATGACGGACTGAGAGCGTTCAAGGAATCCGGCCGGTTCAGGGAGAGTATGGCCAGGCCGTCGTCATCTTCTCTCAACACTAATTCTTCCATGATCTTTCCCCCTATTGAGACCTCTGCAAAACGAGTATTTTTGTCGAAATCGCGGCGTGCGAAAAATTAAGCCGCAGGAATAATACAAGTATTTTGAGGACTAAAGCCTCTGCAGGCGAAGCCGAAGTGGCAGCTCAAATTTTGAGCACAACAAAGAGTTCGGCCACAAGACGACGTTTTGCAGAAGTCTCTATTATTTATTCTTCTCTGATTTCTGTATCCTGGCCCAGGTGTCTCGTAATGAAACGGTCCGGTTAAAAACCGGCATATCTTCGGTCGAATCCACTAAATCCGCGCAAAAATAACCCTGTCTTTCGAACTGGTATCTGCCGCCCGGTTCGGCCCCGGCCAGATTTGGTTCCAGTTGGGCGGATTTCAGTATTTCCAGGGATTTCGGGTTCAAACCCGAAATAAAAGTTTCATCCTCATCCGTATCCAATGGATTTGATTTTTCAAAAAGGTGGTCATACAGCCTGATCTCAG
>JAZGHI010000522.1:0-2044 GCA_036480955.1 Candidatus Adiutricales bacterium | reverse complement strand
ATTATTTCCGAATCCCACGGGATGGATAGTTGAGACCTCTGCAAAACGAGTAATTTGAGGTCAAATCGAGGAGCACGAAAATTTAACCCGCAGGAATACTTGTAGTATTTCGAGGACTAAAGCCACTCCAGGCGAAGCCGAAGTGGCAGCTCAAAATTCGAGCGCAACAAAGAGTTGGGCCAAAGGACGAAGTTTTACAGAGGTCTCAGAGTATGATTAAGAGGCTATTCAACGGGAAGGCTTGTTTTTTTTGTGAAAAAGTATTATGTTGATTAAGGATAAAAAAAAAGCCCAATCCAGGAGGTAAGGATATGAGGGAAAAAGTAGAAGCCGCTTTGGATAAAATTCGTCCCCAGCTTCAGGCTGACGGTGGAGGTATCGAACTCATTGATGTTGATGACAATGGACTCGTTCGAGTCAAACTCACCGGCGCCTGCGGCGGTTGCCCCATGGCCCAGATGACCCTAAAACAAGGCGTCGAAAGAGTCCTTAAAATGCAAGTCCCGGAAGTAAAGAGCGTCGAGTCAATTAATTAATTTCATTTAATATATCAGTATCTTAAAGTATATTTAAATCCAAGATTATTTTCCCGCCCGGAGTGATCAGATCGGTCAGCCGGGCGGTTTTTTTATTTATGATAGGGATGCCCGAAATTTATGCTCAGCGCCCGGTAGACTTGCTCTAGAAGGATCAGGCGGGCCATTTCGTGGGTAAAGGTCATGGGTGAAAGAGAAAGTAGTAGATCAGCGCTCATCTCAGCGGCCGTATCCAGACCCAGCGGACCGCCTAGTCCGAAAGCAATGGATTTGACACCGCGGTCCATCTGGTCTTTTATCCACTCGGCAAGCTCGATAGAAGTCATTGAGCTTCCGCCGGGAGCCAGTATCACTAAAGTATCCTCTGGTTTTATGCGGGCTAAGAGGCGTGTTGTGTCTTTCGACCTGATTTTGACCTCATCTTTACCAGAGCTGGCCTTTCTTTCTTTTATTACTATTTCTTCGGCCGGCAGATAGTGATTGATACGCCCTAATAATTCAGACACTCCTTGGGCCAGGTAGGGTTTACGGGTACGGCCGATGAAAACAAATTTCAATCGCACGGGTCTTTTTTATTCCTTCCAGGTCTTTAATAAAAGGCCGAATCATGTGCCGACGGTAGGATTTCAGAGATATTTTCAAAGAATCTCATATATTTTATATCTGACGCCACCGGGTTCAAAGGCGCCTACACCCACGCAGACTATTCTGGTCAGCCAGTTGTATTTTTCGGATGAAGTCTCGAATCGGGCCGACGATATTTGGCGGCTGCTCAAGTTCTGCCCGCAGTTCACAAATGAATTCCTGCTCAAGTTCCAACATAATCCACTCCTTTAAGGTTTAATTATTAAATAAAGAACCGCGAAACGTGGTTAGGGGATTAATGCTTAAAAAACCAGTGGAATGTAGCCCTCATTGATGAATCCTGAGATTATTGGCCCCACGTAATCGACATTTAGTCCCATTTCCCCAATTTTTTCGCTTATCCCGTCGCGGTCGGACAGGAACTTGCAAACCAGGGTTTTTTCAAATTCAGGGAAGTCCTTTACCGCATTAATTATATTTTCGTCTTCTACCAGAAGCCTTTCAGATGGGCCGATAAATATGACTTCGACCTCGTCCATCCATTTAAAGCGAATGGCGTTACGCGCGTACATCAAGCCGGTAGCCGCCTTTTCAGCTTCACTTGTTGAGATAATGACTAGTATCTTTGAACTCATAACCTGCTCCCTTGCTCTATTTTCAAGTTTTGTGAGTATGTATGCCTTAGGCTTTCGTGTCAAATCTTTTTGCCTTCCGGTGTAAAAGAGATGCGAATCCTGCCTTGGACGATTAGAAATATTCATGTCCAACTCATTGAAACTGCATTAATTTTTAATTTTTTTACCTTTATCTCCGCTTGACATTCAGGCCGGTTTCAGTCATTATCCCCAACTGGCGAATCGGATCAGGATCGTCGAAGGCTCAAATCAGGTATGCTGACCTGAATCTGCACGGCCGGCAATTTT
>JAZGHI010000521.1:0-5151 GCA_036480955.1 Candidatus Adiutricales bacterium | reverse complement strand
GCCAATAATCAAGTTCAAAAGGCCAAAGACGCGCTTACGAAGGCGGGACAACTGGATGGCCGAGACCCTGAACTGGCCCGTCTGGCCGGGGAGCTTTGCGAAAGAGAGGATGAGCCTGCTTTGGCTTATGAAAGCTACTCCAGGGCCGTGGAGAGGGAGAAATCAAATCCGTATAACCTGAAACTCCTGTTCGTAGTAGGCTCAAAGTTAGAAAAATGGGAAGAAATGAAGCCTGTCCACCTAGAGTTTTTAAAAATAGATCCGGAAAATGTTCCGGTCATAACGCAAACGGCCAAAATATATTTTGAGCTGGGTGAGCTTGAAAAAGCCCGGTACTGGGTTGAGGCTGGGTTGAATCTCAGTCAATCGAATGATGATTTACTTAAATATGATTTCCTGATCCGCCGCGCCGGGAAGGATTAAATTCTGCTTTCCTATCCCTTGAGCCCTCGAATTGGAGAGGATGAGATTCGAAGGCGTGACCATGACTATATGGAGTACTAACTCTTAAAAACATCCCTCTCTTTCTAGCGGCCATTATCAAACTTTTTAGTTTGAGTAATCTTCCTGATTTCAACCGAGTACCAGATCTCTCCCAACGAGCGGCCGCCGCCGGTAACTGTACACAGCGTCAATTTGTATTACCGATTGTATACTTTATATCTTATGGATTATCAAAGTTTATGAAAATCGTATGCGCAAATTCTTATGACGCTAAAATATAACTCTTCTCACTTTTTAGTCCGCGCTAAAAACCGGTTGTTAAGCGGCACGTTTTCCTGTAAATTTGTATATTGATTTTCCACAGGGTCAAAATTTTGAAAATTGCCTGACCCGTGAGTTAATTTGTAAAATATGAGGAGAACATGAGAATAGATGGCTTCCCGCTAGAAATCAAGCCCTACCTGGTCCCATTACCTTCCGGAAGGATGGTATATAATTGTCTCAAGTGCGGACGGGAACATGGAATCGACGAATTGCTTTACACCTGTCCTGACTGCGGAGGCATCCTGCTTTTAGAAGACCTGGAACAGGACCGTTTGAGCGAAATATCGGGAGAAATGTGGCAGAAGATATTTGACCATCGAAAGATGCTGAATATCCCAGCCCTGAAGGGAGTCTTCCTCTTTCACGAATTTCTCGCGCCGGTCATACCTCTTGAAGACGTGGTCTACTTGGGAGAGGGCCACACACCCATGGTCATGGCAAACCGGCACCTGACGGAGTTGGTTGGGACGGAATTTTATTATAAAAATGACGGACTGAATCCGAGCGCTTCATTCAAAGACCGGGGTATGGCAGCGGCCACCTCCTACCTGAATCATCTGGTTCAAAAAAAAGGACTGGCCAATGTATTGTCAATCTGCGCCTCGACCGGTGACACTTCCGCAGCGGCCGCGCTCTACACGTCCCGGTTCGGAGGTGCGGTGCGATCCGCGGTGCTTCTGCCGAAGGGCAAAGTCACTCCCCAACAACTTGGACAGCCCTTGGGTAGCGGGGCCAACGTTTTTGAGCTGCCGGGAGTTTTTGACGATTGCATGAAAGTAGTGGAACGCCTGACTGAAAATTATGAAGTAGCCCTTCTTAATTCGAAAAACGCCTGGAGGATTTTAGGCCAGGAATCATACGCCTTTGAGATAGCACAGGAGTTCGAATTCGAAATCAAGGATCTTTCCCTGTTCGTTCCCATAGGAAACGCCGGGAACATTACCGCCATCCTGAGTGGTTTGCTGAAATTCGAACGGTTTGGGATCATAGACGGTCTGCCTAAAATTTTTGGCGTACAATCCACTCACGCCAACCCGGTTTTCAATTATTTCGCTGAACCCCCTGAGAAGAGGGGCTTTGAGCCGGTGATCGTTCAACCAAGCGTGGCCCAAGCGGCCATGATCGGCAATCCTGTTTCCATGCCCCGGGTAATAAAAATGGTGGAGGAATACGAACAGAGGGCCGGTAAAGCCCGCTTTTTTGTGGTTCAGGTGAAGGAACAATCAATTATAGACTCAATGCTCCTGGCCAACCGGAACGGACACGTCGTCTGTACACAGGGCGGGGAATCATTGGCCGGATTGCGTCAGGCCTTGGATTCCGGCCTCATACAACCCGGCGAAAAGGCTGTTCTCGACTCGACCTCCCATATGCTCAAATTCGCCGAGTTTCAAAACACCTACTTTGAAAACGGATTCGAGTCGGAATTCGAGATCCAGGCCAGGCCTGAATTGATCAACAAACCACGGTACATTCAACCCGAGGGTCTAAGCAACCTCCCGCAGCCGGGGAAAAAACTTACCCCGGATGACCTCGAAGCCTTCATCGAGACCACAGCCAATGAAATAGCTCGGTTTCTGGAATTGGAGCCCAGAAAAGGTTAGGAAACCAGACCGGATACATTTCCAGGCCCTCGTCCTTTCTCGTTTTACATGTTATAGTAATTGCCAAAAATATGTTCCGTTTCCAGCAAAGGGAGTTATTATCCTATCAGCTAACACCGGAAACATGTAACTAAAGGCAATTACATGATGTTTTGGCGTTTGTCTCTATGTATGGAGGACGATTGACCGACACAGTCTTCATGTTATTAGAGGCCTGTAACGGAACATTAATATGACAAACGCTCTAGTAAAAAGTTTGACTTCCACTCAATCTTGGTTGATAATACTGGCAGTCATCACGCCCAATTTCCTTCCAACCCTTGACTTGAAAGCTAAAAATCGACGCTTCAATGCAAGATCTTTATCAGCAAATAGTAATCAACCTTAGAAGCCTTATCGCTAGTATTTTGGAGCCTAAACTGGACCTGAAGGAATTTCTGGGAAGGGTGGCCAACGCAGCCAAAGGACTAGACCCAGATCTGCTTGAGGCTCGGGTCTATCTGGTCAGCTTTGATGAAAATCTTCTTTACCTCCAAGCATCGACTGTTCATGAAACGGCCGAGTCGGATGACGAAAAAAAACGTTGGTCATCAAACCGAACACCATAACCGGCGACGCCGTCATCGAAGATAAGGTCGTCATCGCCACTAAACCGGAGGGGTATGCCACCACTTTTTTTAAACAGGAGGAATACGCACGCGCCGCGTTTCCCATAGAATTATACGAGGAAGATACTCTCTTGTCCCTCACCAAATATGTCCTCGTCGTGGACAAAAAAGAAGGGGCCGGGTCTATAGACGATGAGGTTATCCAGGCACTAAAAGACTACTCGGTTCTTTCTGGGTTGATTATTTCCATAAAGGAATTTAGAGACAGATTGAGCCTTTTTTATGAGGAAAATAGAAATCTTGTCTTAAGCGGCCGCCATTCGGCGGCGATTGCTCATGATATCCGGTCACTCAATGTGGGAGTGGCCGGCTTCTTAAACCTGATCGTCGGGCGGTTGAGCGATGATACTGAGGAAATAGCTCTCAAGTCGGAGTTAAAATCCCTGAAAATGGCCCGGGATAACGCCCGGCAAATGGAAGTGCTGCTCAACAACTTCTCACTTTTCAATAGGCCCGAACTTATTTTAAGACGGGACACGGACCTGGTTCGGGCAGTTCGCGAAAAATTGGCAACCTTAAGTAACCGGACAGATTATAAGAGGAAACTGATGATTGATTTGGACTTGCCGGAAACTGATTCCGGTGTCCTGGTCGATTCCGACTGGTTCGGTACTGTCATCGAGAACCTGGTCAAAAACAGCATCGAAGCCTGTCAAAAAGAGTGCCGTATTCTGGTCCGGCTAGAATTGGAACCGGGTAAAGTCATTCTAATCTTCGAAGATGATTGCCGAGGTATACCCCCTGATATACTCTCCGACATTTTCACTCCATTCATTTCTTCCAAAAAAAGGGGGCAAGGCCTGGGATTGGCTAACGCCCGTAAAGTGATCGAGGACCACAGTGGTACTATTACCGCTTTCAACATCGAAGGCCGGGGCGCCGTCTTCCGTTTAGAATTCACTCTCTAGACTTACCAATTACAAAATTCCCTCTCAAATATTCAGGCAAATTTCTTTCTAAAACTGCTTTTAGAAAATTTTTGCTATTCTTCGTTTTAGGCCAAAAAAAGCTAATGAAAACATAGATTAATTTCAAGCGCAATGGCCTGAAATATATTGTATTTTATGCATTGTAACTACCTTACCTCTACTACTTTAACGGCTAGGCTCCATTCTTCCCGGTACAGCATTCAAACATCTGGGTGTTTATTGAGGGCAAAATCTCCAATTTTTACTTTTTCGATAAGCATGAGGTGATGTGTTCTAATTAGATATTTCTATAAATTCGGAAAAAATCCTTTATCTCCAAGGTGTTATGCGTTATAATGGTAAAATTAAATTTATTGGTTGTATCAGTACTTCACCAAATAGGAGGGCATCGTGAGCCCGGTAAAAGAAATTAACAGCAAACTAAAAAGTGACGCCATGGCTATATTCAACCAAGCCCTGGCCGCGGCGGACCCGAACCGGGCCGTCAAAGAGGCCGTTTTCCTTGAAGGTAATGCCATTAAAATTCGTAAAGGCAACAAGGTCTTGAAGACCATCCGGCTCGATCAAATAAACCGCGTTCTCGTAGTCGGAGCCGGTAAAGCTACGGCAGCCATGGCCCGTGCTCTGGAGGAGATACTGGGAGATAAAATATCCCGAGGCATCATCTCCGTAAAAAAAGGGCACGATCTTGATCTGAAATATACCACGGTAAGGCAAGCGGCCCATCCCGTTCCGGACAGCGCTGGTGTTAAGGCGGCCGGTCAAATCAAGGCTCTTATCGAAGAGGCTACTTCCAAGGATGTGATATTTTCGTTAATCTCCGGGGGCGGCTCAGCCCTCTTACCCTTACCCGCGCTTAATCTAAAATTTTCAGAAAAACAAGATGTTACCCGACTTCTCCTCGGAAGCGGGGCCAACATACATGAAATAAACGCCGTTCGAAAACATCTCTCTCAGACCAAGGGCGGCCAGCTCGCCCGCCTGGCCGCGCCGGCTGTGGTAATCAACCTGATGCTATCCGACGTGGTAGGAGATAACATGGACACCATAGCCTCCGGGCCGTTTGTGCCCGATTTCACCACGTTCGAGGATATGGCCTTGATCCTGGCCCGATATAAACTGATGAAAAAAGTCCCTTCCTCCATTCGTACTCACCTGAAAAAAGGGCTTACCGGCCAGATT
>JAZGHI010000520.1:0-4427 GCA_036480955.1 Candidatus Adiutricales bacterium | reverse complement strand
TACTCCCCGGAAAGTCCTGCCGGACAGATGTATCCGGATCAGCCGCTCCACCCCACCCAATTATATGAAATGATCTTCAATCTAATCATTTTCACAGTTTTATGGAAATTGAGAAAATCCGTCAAGGTTGATGGATACCTTACTAGCCTCTACGTTATTCTCTATTCTTTTATCAGGATTTTCGTGGAATATTTTCGAGCGGATAAACTTACTTATCTGGGAAACATTTCCGCCGCTCAATCAATTGGAGTGATTGGGATTATTCTCAGTCTGGTTCTTTTATTTACATTAAAGAAGAAGAAGGACAGGATTTAAGCTTTCTTTTTCAAAGGAGGAAAATGGGGGTATCATCGATTAAAAACACAGAGATTATGAGCTCAAGCGTTCTTTACTTAAGTGTAGCCCTGGTCTCTGCATCAGGTTTAATGCTGGAAATCACTCTAACCAGAATGTTTTCCATATTATTCGATTATCACTACGCTTTTTTACTCATTTCTTTTTCTATTCTTGGTCTAGGTGCAGGTGGAATGACTGTACTTAAAATACAGAAGCTCTCGCAGAAAATATTTTATCGAATTGCACTCCCGGCTTCATCTGGATTGATGGCTCTTTCAATCCTGTTTATGACTGTCTCCATACTTAAAATTCCTGCTTTCCAGAGGTCTGTTTGGGTTTTAGTCTTGACTGTCATTCCTTTCTTTTTCGCGGGTATTTTCATTTCGGCCGTTTTTCGGTTGGTTCCTGAAAAAAGCCACCGACTCTATGCCGCCGATCTGACTGGCGCGTCTCTGGGGACAATCCTGGCTCTTATCCTTCTCAAACTGGGAGTAATTAACGCGCATCTCGTGGTCGCAATGGTGGCTTTAATGCCAATGATCCTATTCACGTGGCCTAGCCGGTCACAAAAACTTGTGCCCATCGTTGTGATTTCCGGTCTGGTGATATTTCTTTTTATAAATGTAAAATTCAATCTTTTAGGAGTAGTCCCCTTTGGCCGGCAAGACACAAAAGATATGTACCATATGATGAACCGGTCTCCAGGGAAAACCAGGATAATGGATACACAATGGAGCGCTTTTGGAAGAACCGATCTGGTAATGGATGAAACCACACCCGGTCATCGGGTTCTCTTCATTGACGGTGTAGCCGGATCGGTCATGTTTCGATACGATGGAAACATCGAGAGTCTAAGAATTCCCGAATTCCTCGAGGCTCCGGAATATTTCCCGTTCGAATTAACTCCGGATGAGAAAAAGAAAAAGGTTTTAATAATAGGTTCAGGAGGAGGCCGGGAAATCCTGACGGCTCTATTAGGAGGGGCTGAAGAAATTACGGCTGTCGAAGTCAATCGGGACCTCGTTAACCTGGTAAAAAAATACTCGGATTATAATGGCCGTATATATTCCGGCCTTGAGAAAACGAAAGTTCTGGTCGCGGAAGGAAGAAATTTTATCCGCCGGTCAAAGGAATTGTACGACATTATAATGCTGACCCAGCCCGTAACAAGAACGGCGCGAGGTCCGGACGGGTTTGCTCTGGCGGAAAATTTTCTTTTTACCGTTGAATCTATCAACGACTACCTCGACCATCTCCAGCCTGATGGACAATTATCCGTAGTTACCCACGGTACCGGTGAGACCCTTCGTCTCATAATAACCGCCCTGGACGCCCTGGAAACTAGAGGTATCGATACTTCCTCGGCCATGAAGCATATTTATAGCGTTGGCCCGGAGGCTACTCCTTTATTTGTTTTGAAAAAATCACCGTTCACCAAAAATGAGGCGGAAAAAATCCACCAAAAAATGCATGAACTTGACTTTGACCATGAACTCGCATTCGTTCCATTTATTGAACAGATGAAACATAAATCATTATTAAGCGACGGAAATGAGTATTACCATTATATGTTGAACGCGGCCCTCTACTTTTTAAGCCAAGGGCTAGTTAGGCCTGAAGATATTATAAAAGCGTCGAATGCCGATGTCAGGTCGGTGACGGACAATAACCCGTTTTTTTATAAATTTAGCCTCGGATTACCACGAGTTGTTAAGTTCACCTTGATTATTTCCGGGATCGCCCTGGCCATGGGGATGCTCATAAGACCCGGAAGCAGACCCCCCAAAAAAGACCGACCAACCCGTTTCCGCTACCTGATACTTTTCTCTCTGCTTGGCGTTGGTTTCATGCTGATCGAGATTCCTCTAATTCAAAAGTTCACCCTCTTTTTAGGCCAGCCGGTCTACGCTATGGCCGTTTTGCTCTTTTCGCTTCTGGCCGGGGTTGGTTTGGGCAGTTTAACCAGCGGGCATTTTTGGAAATCAGGAACAATTTTAAAACTGCAGGCAGCCTCAATGATGGTAGCCGTCCTGGTCCTGTTGTTCATCCCCTTCCTCGACTACATTTTTAATCTCTTTCTCGGCTCTTCCCTCTCCTGGAGAACGGCAATATCATTCTTTATGCTAGCCCCACTAGGATTCTTTATGGGCATGCCTTTTCCGCTGGGCATAAAATCATTGGAAGAATTGGGTTTTACTCAATATGTGCCAAAGATGTGGGGAATTAACGGACTTGGCTCAGTGCTGGGTTCGGCTTTGGCCATAGCCTTGGCAATCAATTACGGATTTTCATACGCCCTGTTTCTTGGGGCGGCATTATATATTTCAATAGCCCTCATTCATGCTTTTAGGTTTCAAAATGTTAAACTCGGCTTGAACTATCTTAAAAATCTTTGACCAAATAGCTCGATGAATGAGCCATTGTTGATTAATAGAAGTAATCAGGGGAGAAAAATATTGTGAAGCTGACTAAAGAAAGAGTAATAAATTTATCATTCGCGGTCTTGCTGCTGCTTGGTGTTATTATCCTCAGCCTGGTGGCCGTTAAGAATTTTGAACCGGCTAATGCCAAATCAACTTTTCAGGCGTCCCAAAGCCCGGTTTTAAAGAATATAACTGCGAAAGAGGCTTTTAAATTAATAGAAGCGAATAAAAATAATCCAGATTTTATGATTCTCGACGTTCGAACGCCTGAAGAGTTTTCAAGCGGACATCTGGAAGATGCTGTTAACATTAACTATTATTCAATTAATTTTCAAAATGATCTGGCGAAATTGGATAAAACTAAGACCTATCTCATTTATTGCCGATCCGGAAGCCGTAGCGGTAAGTCATTAAACTTAATGAAGCAACTCGGATTTATACGAGTTTACAATATTTCTGGTGGAATTCTTCAATGGGAGAAAGAAGGTTATCGAATTACTCAGTAGAAAATTTTTTAATTCTGGGGACATCCATGATCCCTCGATATTAAGTTACAGTTTCCTCATTAATCGTATACGCATTTCAAACATCTTTATCGAGGCGGTTTGTAATCAAGCAAACCGTAGCCATCCTCAATCATGGTTTTTAATTCCCCAAAGAATCGGACGGCTGGGGCGCCATCAATAATGTCGTGGTTCATACTCATAGTTATGTGAAGGTATTCCCGAATTTCTATTTGGCCGTCGACCACTCCAGGTTTCTCTATAATACCCCCCAATGTTAGGCCAAAAGTGTGGTTACCGAGAGGAATTCCCCAACCTGGCATCTGCCCCATCATCCCAATAGCTGATACCGTTACTGTTCCGCCGTATTTCTTCCACAACTTGGGATTCTTGGCTGATATCCAATATGACAATCTTCGGATAAAACTGGGCAGCAGGAGGAACCATTCAGTCTTTCTAAATACTGAGTCACTCTCCGGGTTTGCCTGGGTTAATCGAATTTCGCTGTGGATGTCGTAAAAAGCTTTATTATTAGCTCCTCGGATTATGTGCTGGAAGGTTACCTGATCGGATTCGGTCTCGATGGGGATAGCTACGTCCACGTCATCAAAGAGGATCAGTTTACCCCGCCAGTTTCGATAGGCATGCATATGCTTGTTCACTCCCACCGCCTGGGCGAGACAGGTAATTACAAAGGCGGTAAAAGAGAGAGATTCTCCGGTAAGGTCCTTGTGCTCACGGATAAATTGCCTTGGTCTGGTTACGTCTACTTCCAACAACGCATAGATAAGGTGTTTCCGATGAGCTATAATCCCGGAATCGACAACCAAATGCCTCTTCTTAGGGAAAGCTTTTACTGTATACCCGGTTTTTTTCATATAAAAAGATTCCTGATTTTCTTCTCGATTGAATAGCGCTTTATCAATCGTGGCCTATAAAAATAAATAAATAATACCGATCAAATGGATTCGCTATGTTTTCTAAATCCAACGAGACTTGGATTTTACCTGCCTGGCAAACGATATCCAAGGCTGAGCGCTGCATACGAAGGCAATTGTCTTAACGAACGATCTTGGTTTCGAAAACGATCCTTTACACTTTTAACTGATAGTAATCCATCGAATCCCTCGCTGTCAACCAGATAGCCTGATTCTGCGAACATCCA
>JAZGHI010000519.1:0-3747 GCA_036480955.1 Candidatus Adiutricales bacterium | reverse complement strand
ATCGCTTTCAGGAATCTGTTCAAGTATAAAGCCTTCTCGCTGATAAACGTGGCCGGCCTGGCCATCGGTATGACCTGCTGTTTCTTGATACTGCTGTGGGTGATGGATGAATTGAGCTTTGACCGGTTCCATGAAAATGCTGACAACCTGTATCGGGCCGTGATGAGGGTAAAGAACGACAACGGCGTGTCCACCTCGATATGGGGTCCGTTTGCTTTAGGACCCGGCTTAAAACGAGAAATGCCGGAAGTTGTAGATTTTACACGGTACGTTCCGGCCCCGCAGATAACCTTGCAGCATGAGGACGCCACCTTTAACGAACAAGTGGTATGGGTTGATCCGAGCTTTTTTAAGATGTTTACCTTCCCCGCCCTAGCCGGGGACTTGGAAACAGCCTTCAATGAACCCCTGGCCCTGGTCATCACCCAGAAAATGGCCAAAAAATATTTTGGCACCGACAAGGATGTAATCGACAAAGTCATCAAAATGAGCAACAGGTTCGATTATAAAGTCAAGGCGGTGATCAAGGATATCCCGGTCAATTCCCACCTGGATTTCGATATTCTCGCGCCCTCGGCCAACCTGAAATACGTCGGATACAAGGAAGACAATTGGCTCTGGCCCAATAGTATTACCTATTTCCAGCTTCAGAAAAACGTTTCTTACGAGCAATTCAACAAAAAGATCACAAAATATATTGAAAGCAAGATGACCAAGTTTACTTTTTCTGAAGATCTCTTTTTGCAGCCTCTCACCAAAATCCATCTTTACTCGGATTACGCGGGAGACAGAAGCAGGCTTGGAAACATCACCCACGTCTACATTCTTTCAATTATCGCTGTCTTTATCCTTTTGATCGCCTGTATCAACTTCATGAATTTATCCACGGCCCGGTCCATGAACCGCGTGACCGAAATCGGTATCAGAAAAGTAGTGGGAGCGCACCGGACCCATCTGATTGCCCAATTTTATGGGGAATCGATCTTTCTTTCCGTGGTGGCCCTGGTTATCGCTCTGGGTCTGGTCGAGCTGCTGCTGCCTTCGTTCAACGCTCTGGCCGGGAAACAACTGTCACATGATCTGACCGGCAACCGGAGCGTTATTCTGGGTATCGGCTTAATCACACTTATTACCGGCATCATCGCCGGAAGTTACCCTGCCTTTTACTTGTCCGCGTTTAAACCGGCCAGGATTTTACAAGGCTCTTCCAAGAAAGCCTCTAAAAGCGCTGTTCTGCGTAGAACTTTAGTAATTATCCAATTCACCCTTTCGGTCATCCTGATTATCAGTACGGCCATTGTTTTTTTCCAACTGCAGTACATAAAAAATAAAGACCTGGGATATGACAAAGAGAATCTGCTGATAATCCCCAACAGGACAGGCCAGGCTATACACAAGCGCCATAAAACGTTCAGGCATGAGTTGATGAAAAACCCGAAGGTCCTTGGGGCCACCGCCACTTCCCAAAATCCGACCAATATGGAATGGGCCACCATCATTTTCAATTGGAGAGGGAAAAATCCAGACGACCAGATTCTGATTCACGCTAATAGTGTAACCGTTGATTACGTCGAAACAATGAAGTTAAAGGTCAAGGTAGGAAGAGGATTTTCCGAGAAAATCACCTCTGATCGAAAAGGAGCGATCCTGCTGAATGAAGAGGCGGTCAAGGTGATGGGATTTACCAACCCGTTGGAGGAAACTGTTACCGTGGGAAAAAGGAAATTAAGAGTGGTCGGCGTACTGAAAAAATTTCATTTTCAGCCCATACATAAAAAAATTGAGCCGGTGATCATCACTACGGGTAGGATCAGGGGTGGTTATACCATAGTCAGACTTCATCCGGATCAAATGCCTGAAACCATCGGATTTATCCAGCAAACCTGGACCAAGTTTTTTCCGACCATTCCCTTTGACTATCACTTCCTTGATGAGGATTATGACAAACTGTACCGGGCCGAAGAGCGGATGGGAACGCTCCTTAATTATTTTTCGGTACTCGCCATATTTATCGCCTGTCTGGGGCTATTCGGGCTGGCCTCCTTCACCACTGAACAAAGGACCAAGGAAATCGGAATCCGTAAGGTTTTAGGGGCTTCCGTACCCGGGATTGTCATGCTCCTGGGTAAGGATTTCGCTAAACTGGTTATGGTGGCCAATATTATCGCCTGGCCGATTGCCTACTGGGTCATGACAAACTGGCTCCAGGATTATGCTTACAGGATTAATATCAATTGGCTGATTTTTCTGCTAACCGGCGTCCTATCCGTATTCATTGCCCTGTTTACGGTCAGTTTCCAGGCTACCAAAGCGGCTATGGCCAATCCGGTGAAGTCACTGCGGTATGAGTAAATATCCGGCCGTTGTCTGCCGCAAAACACCGGCCTAAAATCAAATTAATCTATGAACTCACCAGGAGGGAAGAGCATGAAACTTTTACGCGTAAATATGAGCAATCTTGAAATAACCCGGGAAGATCTGCCTGAGGAATGGAGGATAGTCGGCGGCAGGGGTCTTTCCGCCGAGATACTGAATAAGGAGATGCCGCCCGAGGCTGATCCCCTGGGGCCGGAAGCACGGTTGGTAATTGCCGGCGGGCCGCTGGCCGGGACCCTGGCTCCTTCCTGCGGGAGAATTTCCGTGGGCGTAAAGAGTCCTCTCACCCTTGGAATTAAGGAAGCCAACTGCGGCGGACCGTTTGTCCAAAAACTGGACAGACTCGGGTATCGTGCGGTCGTGGTAGAAGGCGCGCCTGAGGATGGCCGCCTTTATATCTTGAACATAACCGGCGAGGGCGCTTCCCTTGAAGACGCCGAACGGTTTAAAGGCCTAGGGAATTATGACCTGGCAAAATCGCTACGTGAAACAGCAAGCGGGAAAGCGGCCATACTTTCCATCGGTATCGCCGGAGAGAACAAGTGGAAAGGGGCCACGGTGGGCTGCACCGATATGGACGGTCTGCCCAGCAGGCACGCCGCGCGCGGCGGGGTGGGCGCGGTCATGGGCGCCAAGGGGCTTAAAGCCATCCTGGTGGACGACTCAAAGGTTCCAGCCGTAGAACTGGCGGACAAAGAGTCGTTCAGGGATCAAATGAAGGCCTGGGCGGAGTTGATGCGATCGGACCTGCGAATTGAGAGTATGAGCAGATACGGCACGACGGGTGGTATTGTGGCCAACCGTAAAATGGGCACCATGCCCTCGAAAAACTACAGCAGCGAGGATACGGAAGGCTTCGAGGCCTTAAGCGGACCGGAATTTGAAAAAACAAACCAGGAAAGAGGCGGCCGCATGAGCGGCTGTATGGCCGGGTGCCTCGTCAGGTGCTCCACGGTATATCATGACACCGAGGGCAAGCACCTTACTTCGGCCCTGGAATATGAGACGCTGGGCCTCCTGGGGACGAATCTAGGCATCGCCGACCCGGACGTGGTGGCCAGGTTGGACCGGTGGTGTGACGATCTTGGCCTGGATACGATTGAAGTCGGCAGCGCTCTGGGAGTGGCGGCCAGCGCCGGGAAGGCCGCCTTCGGCGACGCGGAATCGTTTTACGCCCTTTTTGAAGAAATCGAAAAAGGAACCGAATTCGGCGCCACTCTGGCCAATGGGGTTGTTTCCACCTGCCAGGCCCTGGGTGTCACCAGGATCCCGGCTTTCAAGGGACAGGCTATTCCAGCTCACGATCCGCGGGCTTCCAAGGCCACGGGCGTGACCTACCATACCAGCCCCATGGGCGCCGACCACACGGCC
>JAZGHI010000518.1:0-3551 GCA_036480955.1 Candidatus Adiutricales bacterium | reverse complement strand
CCAGACCGTTCCTTAAGCGCTTTATAAGGAGCCATTCTGTGTTTCACACTGTCGTGGAACTGGATATACTCGTTCCAGATATCTTCGATATAGGTCTCCCGGCTCCAGTGAAACTGTTTTTCAAACCCTAACCTTCTGGCCACCTCGATGATCTGCCATGTGTTGCACATCGTCTCTCCCGGCGTGGGAACGATCTGGGCGTAATGTTGAGTGCGCCTCTCCGAGTTTCCGAAAAAGCCCTCCCGCTCGATCCACAGGGCTGAGGGTAAAACCACGTCGGCCACGTCGGAGGTGGGGGTGGGATAGATTTCCGACACGACCAGGAAACGGCCGTCTTTCTTCGCGCCTTCCCGATACCGCTTTAATTTAGGCATACTGACCATGGGATTCGTGACCTGGATCCACATGAACCGGATATCCCCCCGGTCCAGGGCCCGGAACATTTCCACGGTATGGTAAGTGGGCTTGGGATCGATGTTTTTCTCCGGCACCTGCCAGATTCTGGCGGCCATCCTCCGGTCGTCTTCATTCATTACCACGCCATGGGGCAGCTTGTGAGTCAGGGTACCCACTTCGCGTACCGTTCCGCAGGCACTGGGCTGGCCGGTTAAGGAGAATGGGCTGTTGCCGGGGGTGGAAATCTTACCAACCAGTAGATGAATATTATAGACAAGGTTATTAATCCAGGTCCCGCGGGTATGCTGGTTTAGACCCATGCACCAAAAGGAAGTCACCTTCTTATCCGGGTCACCGTAGATAGAAGCCAGGTATTTGATATCTTCGGCCGGAACACCAGATATTTTTTCCACTTTCTCCGGGGTGTAATCCTTCAAAAATTCCTCAAACTCTTTAAAATCAATTGTTTCAGGTTGATCCGAGAATTGGAAATGATCTTCGGTACCATATCCGATATCGGTCTTTCCCTTATGAAAGGAAACATGTTTTTCTACAAAATCCCAATTAACCCACTTGTTGCGGATGATCTCGTAGCAGATTGCGTTAGCCAGGGCCAAATCTGTCTGAGGTTTAAATAATATCGATTTATCAGCCGCTTGGCTGGAGCGGGTAGTGCGGGTAGCAAAATCTATGATCTCGACGTGATCCTTGCTCTCTCGATTGGCGAGCATTCTGGAGAACAGGACCGGATGCATCTCGGCCATGTTGTTGCCCCAGGTAATAAAAACGTCCGCGTGATCTATGTCATCGTAACAGCCCATGGGTTCATCCAGGCCAAAGCTGGTTAAAAACCCGGTGACCGCGCTGGACATACACAGGCGGGCGTTCGCCTCCACATTATTGGTTCCGATACAACCTTTGAACAACTTGGATGCGACGTACCCGTCTGGTATGGACCACTGCCCGGAACCGTATATGGAGACGGCATCTTTTCCGTAACTATCAATCGTCTCCTTCATTTTCGCGGCCACAAGATCAAGGGCTTCTTTGAGCGGGACCTTAACCAGTTTTCCGTTTTTACGGACTAAAGCGCTTTTTATCCGATCACCGCCATAGAGAACCTGTATGGAATGGTATCCTTTTACACAAGCTAGCCCCTTGTTTACCGAACAATTGGGATCACCCTTTACCGCTACCGCCCGGTCACCGGAAACACCCACCAGAAGGCCGCATCCCGTTCCGCAGAAACGGCAAGGCGTCTTGTGCCACTTAATCGTCCCGTCGGCAAGGTCCATATTTTTCCACGCGCCAAAGGTGATCCCCGGAAACAAAGCCGCGGCGGTAACCGCGGCGCTGTTTATGGCCATGGATTTAATGAACGACCGCCTGGTAATGTTCATTTGCCCTTTCCTTTCTATAGCCTCGGTTATAATCTTTTTAAAAACTGGCCTCAGGCTTAGAGTCTCGATATGAGCCGGCTCGAATAATTTTACTTTTCCTTACAACCAATGCTCAAAGCCCCACGCTGTATCAGGTTGTGAAACCGGCTCTAATCATCCGTGTGGCCAAAAGTCAGGCTTAATGATTGTAATGATTTCAATCTTTTAAGCTTAATCTGCAGCTCTTTCTCCTTCTTCTCATCAGGAGTGTCGGTTAAAAGGATTAGAACATCCGCATTTTCAGCCGGCATCGCCTCACAATAGTCAAGGACTGCAAATTCTCTCAGCAGTTCCTCTTTCCTTCCGTGCGCCGGATAAGCCAGGTAACTGAAAACAGGCATGAAGCTTTCTCTTTTTTTATCCGCAGTGAATCTAAGTTTATGGGTAGCTTAGAGTAATAATTTAAAATATATAGCATGGATCGTGCTTTAACCAATATATCCCACAGAATTTTCAGGTTTATGTGAATTATGCGTTACCGCAATGTATCGGCGGTATTCGATCCGCCCAGGGCCTGGCCCGTTCTAATTGCCCCGCCAATCGAAATAATGCGGCCTCGTCCCCAAATCGACCGGCAAATTGTACTCCAACGGGTACCTTGTTTTCATTCCAGAATAACGGCACCGACATGGCCGGTTGGCCAGTAATATTTTGAGTTTTTGTAAAGGCCACAAAAGCGCTTGTCACCCTGAATCCACTCATTGAATCTTCTGGTGTCGGCTGAAAAGACCCAAGCTCTGGGGGAGGGATGCTCATTGTTGGGGATAAAATCATATCAAAATTATTTTCATGATAAAAAAGTTCAATTTTGCGTGAGAAACGTTGGAGTTCTTCCACAAATCCAAGATAGTCGGCGCCAGTGTGTTGTAAACCGGCCTGATAGCTGGTCCATGTCATGGGTTCTACAAGATCCTCTGTTATCTTTTTCCCCAGTTCCTTTTCCCAATAAGCGATAAATCGCCCAGTCAGGCATGTAAAAAGATTGCCGAACAAGGACATTAGACCGGAGTGGCTCAACTTGTTCGCATCAATCTCCTCAACAACATGACCTAGATTTTCACAGAGTCGAGCAGCATCTCTAACCGCTTCCAGGCAATCTGAGTGAATTTGTGTTTCAAAGCTCCATCCTTCCGGGACGGAGGTTAAAAGCCCTATCTTCAAGGTTCCCACATCTTGTGTTACCTCTTCAAGGTAAGGGCGTGTCTTTGGAGGCGGGCAATAGGGGTCTCCAATATCTGAACCAGACGTTGCGTCTAACAGGGATGCCGAATCTCTAACAGAGAGACTCACTGCATGTTCATGCGCGATTCCACTTCCAACATCCCCAAAAAGAGGACCCATGGGATTCCGGCCCCGCGTGGGCTTAAGACCGAAGATCCCGCAGCACGAGGCAGGAATACGAATCGAACCTCCACCATCGTTTCCGTGAGCCATGGGTACTATCCCCGAAGCCACGGAGGCGGCTGAACCACCCCTTGATCCGCCAGGCGTCAAATTTGTATCCCACGGATTCAAAGTCGCCCCGTATAAAAGAGGCTCAGTTGTGGGAAGTAATCCAAATTCTGGAGTATTAGTCTTCCCGACAACATTTAATCCAGCAGCTTTCTGTCTTCTGACCAATTCTGTATCAATTTTTGAAATATACCCTTTTACCGCTTTAGAGCCTTCGTGAAAAGGAACGCCTTTGTATTCGGCAAAGAAGTCTTTTAAAAGAAA
>JAZGHI010000517.1:0-8815 GCA_036480955.1 Candidatus Adiutricales bacterium | reverse complement strand
AGCGGCGGCGACCTGGACTGCGGCAGGTACTCCATAGCCGGTTGGGAGCCTTTCCTGGTAGTTAAAGCCAAGGGCCGCACGGTCACCATACAAAAAAACGGCGGGAAATGGGAGAGGGACGGGGACCCCCTCGAGATTTTAGACGAAGTTTTCTCAAGATTAAAGCCGGACTTCCCTCTGGTTATTCCGCCATTTTCCGGCGGGGCCATGGGATATCTGGCCTACGAGCTGAAGAACATTGTAGAAAGCCTGCCCCAAACAGCGGAAGACGATCTGGGTCTGCCGGACCTGTTCCTTTTCTTTCCGCAAAAGATACTCGTCCACGACCGCCGGGAAAAAAGGCTGAGCTTTATAGAACTGTCTGAACGGGAATCAGGCAGGGGATTGGAGCCCCTGTCGGGTTGCTGTTCTTCTTCCAATTGGACCGACGGCTTAGAGATATGGGATTCGAAGTCAAATTTTCTTCGGGAGGATTATCTTAAGGCCGTCAGCAGGATACGCCAGTACATCAAGGATGGGGACGTTTATCAGGTCAATCTTTCTCAGCGATTCTCATTTTCTTATAAAGGCGATCCGGTATTATTGTTCAAGCGTTTATTCAATCGAAATCCCGCCCCGTTTTACGCGTTCATAAACGCCGGTGATCACGAAATAATTTCCACATCCATGGAACGGTTTCTGTATCGTAAAGGATCATACATCGAGACCAGGCCCATAAAGGGAACCCGTGCCCGGGGTAAGACCCTTAAGGAGGATCAGGCCCAACGCCGCGCTCTCAAGGAAAGCCCCAAAGACGCCACCGAGCTTTCCATGATAGTGGACCTGCTTCGTAATGATCTGGGCCGGGTCTGCGATCCCAGGTCAATCCGAGTGGCGGAACACAAGCGTCTGGAGGCCTATCAAAATGTATTTCACCTGGTTTCCATAATAACCGGAGGATTACCGTCCACGGTTTTACCGGGAGATTTGATCAGGGCGACTTTCCCCGGCGGTTCGATTACGGGGTGCCCCAAAATTCGTTCCATGGAGATAATCGACGAACTCGAACCCCATGTGCGCCACGTTTATACCGGGGCAATCGGTTACCTGGGGTGGCACGAGAACCTCGATCTGAACATTGCCATCCGTACGGCCATCCACCAGGGTGACAAGTGCTATTTCTCAGTAGGCGGGGCGGTGGTTTATGACTCGGACGAAGAAGAAGAATTTCAGGAAACTCTGGACAAGGGCCAGACCTTTTTTAACGTGGTGCAATCCTTGAAGAAAGAGTTTTCATGAAACATGAAAATCGATAACAGAGAACCGGTCGTCTGGCTGAATGACGGATTCGTGAACCTGTCGGAAGCCGCAATTTCACCTCTGGATCGTGGGTTTCAGTTCGGAGACGGTCTTTTCGAGACCATCCGGGCCGATAAAGGTAGAGTTTATTATCTTAAGGATCATCTGGAACGTCTGGCGGCATCCGCGGCTGATCTTCGGATCCCGTTCTCAAAAAATCGCGGCTGGGAGGAAGTCATACAGGGATTGATTGCGCACAATAACCTTAATCACAAAACGGCACGGATTAAGATGATCCTGACCAGGGGTCAGGTTCCAGGATTAGGTTTGCCCCAGCCTGTACAACCCACTATTTTGTTGACTGCCGGGGAGTACCATCCTCCTACACTGGAGCAGTATCAAGACGGCTGGAGGCTCCATGTCTTTCGCCAGGGTTTTTCGCCTCCCCTGGCCCGGCACAAGTCCTTAAATTATCTTTACTTCATGGTAGCCAGACAAGCCGCGGCCGACGCGGGGTGCGATGAGGCCCTGATATTGGGACCTGACGAGACTGTGGCCGAAACAGCCACCGGCTCTCTTCTGATTAATATGGACGGCCAATGGATGACTCCGGAGGGCTCCTGTCTCCTGCCGGGCACAGCCTTGGGCCGGGCGAGGGTTATCATGTCGGAGCTGGGTTTAACAGTGGTGGACCGGATCGTTTCATTAAACGATCTGGGCCGCGCTGAATCCGGATTCGTCTTAAACTCACTTATGGGGGTAATCCCGGTCCGGGAAATAGACGGCGTAACACTTACCCGGAACGCTCACGAATTAGCCGCGAGGTTAAGAGAATCTTTATTCTCCACGCCAGGTTAAAGGCCGGAAGGCGGAAGCGTCTTCCCCAAATTATCCCTCCATCCGTTCCAAAATCGCGTTCGTCAATTCTTCGTACGGTTTCAGGAAAGGTTTTCCGCTCTCCGAAGCCCGGACTATTTGTGGGTCAAAGGGTATTTGTCCGAGAAAGGGGATCCGATACCCTTCGGCCATACTCTGACCGCCACCAGAGGAAAAAAATTCAATCTTTTCATGGCAATGAGGGCAAACCATACCGCTCATGTTTTCAACCAGTCCCAGGATGGGCAGTTCGACCTGCCAGCAAAAATCCAGGGATTTACGCACGTCGGCCAAGGCTACCTCCTGAGGGGTGGTGACCAGCAGGACATGGGCATCGGGGATAGTCTGGGCTACGGTGAGGGGTTCGTCGCCCGTGCCCGGTGGGCTGTCGATGACCAAATAGTCCAGGTCTTTCCAATCTATGCCTGAAATAAACTGGCGGATTACACCGATCTTAATTGGACCCCGCCAGATTATGGACCGGTCCTTATCCGGCATCAGTGGTTCTATGGATACTACGGACAGGTTTGGAGAATGGATAATGGCGCGCGGTTTCGCTCCGCCTGGAAGAGAGGCGTCCAGTCCGAGCATCCGGGGTACGCTGGGACCGTGCAGGTCAACATCCAATAGCCCAACTTTGCGTCCCTTCCGGGCAAGGCTCAAGGCCAGGTGTACGGCCACGGTGCTTTTTCCTACGCCACCTTTTCCGCTCATTACCAGAATTTTGTGTTTTATCCGGCTGAGAATCTTGGCGATGGTCTGGTCTTCGTTCTCATCTTTAAGATTCCGCTTCGGCGAGGATTGAATTTGGACTACCTTATCTGACATCTCGGTTTCCTTTAGCCGCAGGTGATTATTTGTTTGTTTAAACGGCTTGCGTTAAATAAAAATTAGCCGCAACTCCGGATATGTCAAGAAGTTTTCATTAATGCAGCCTGAATTAGCCGGAGGGGGATATTATTTAGTGCCCGTCCGGAAATGGTTATTTTCCCCAATCTCTTTGTTGGACGAAAAAAATTACGGACATTTATTTACCTTCGGTAAAAAATTACCATCGGAATATCATATATATGCCTGCGGTGATTTTTTTCGTCCGCCTCGATCTTGAAAAAAATTAAGGGCATTTATTTTCCTTCGGAAAAAAATTATCATCATTTCTGGACAGACACTATTTAAGGAGGCTCAAACCTAGAGACGGGGAGGAGATTGTTTAACTCTTCCGCCTAAATAGGCTACGGAGACCTTTTCCTTTGGTCTGGGATTGGGATTGAGCCAAGGCCACGGTCACGTTGTCTTTACCCCCGCCCGCGAGGGCCAGTTCAATCAGGTATTTGGCCTTTTTATCCAATTCCTCATCCAGAGACAGGACCTGGGTGATCATTTCTTCGGAAACCAGGTCCGTCAGGCCGTCACTGCACAGGAGGTAGATGTCGTCCTCTTCGAGAGGGACGCGGTCAAGATCGGGCATGACCTCCTCTTTTATGCCCATGGCCCTGGTGATGGTATGCCCTAAGGTCGAAACCGTGGTGGAATCATAATTAATCAAGCCTTGGAATTGAGGATCTTCAGCCAATTTGTGATCCAGGGTCAGCCTGGAAAGCTCGCCTCCGCGGAATCTGAAGGCACGGCTGTCACCAACATGGGCCACTAGAAGATCGTCTTCGTCAGCCATGATTAAGACTACGGTCGATCCCATATTATGAAGCTTCTCGTCCTTCTGAGCGGTGGAGAAAACTACCTGATTTGCGAGATGGATGGCCTGTAAAATGGTATTGGCCAGTGGGGATTGATCTTCGTCTGAAAAGTTATACCTGTCCGGGCTATCAGATGGTTTATCCGCAAAATGTCTAACATAATCCCGGATAGTGTTTACCACCAGGCTGCTGGCTACTTCTCCGGCCACGTGCCCGCCCATGCCGTCGGCCACCAGAAAGAGGCCAAGAGAATTGTCGAAACAGCAGGAGTCCTCGTTTTTTTCCCTGATCAGGCCCACATCGGAGCCAGCCGTACCGGTCAACCTCATAATATACCACCGTAAATGGTCAGCATCTTATTTGGCTATTCCTGCTTTTTTTTCCTGGCGGCTAGTTCATCCAGCTTATCAGTTACAGTATGCAGGTGACCTGCCATTTGTTCAGCGGTCTGATAGCGTTTTTCGCGATCTTTAACCAGAGCCTTGTTTATAATCTGGACCACCGCCGTGGGAATTTTTGGAATATGGTCGGTAATAGGCTGCGGTTCTTCATTCGTAATCTGGTAAATGAGTGCGGTCAGATCGCCGGCTTTAAAGGGTAGAACACCGGCTAACAGTTCATAAAGCAGCACACCCAAAGAAAAGATATCTGACCGGCCATCCACCTTGACCCCCTTGATCTGTTCGGGTGACATATAAAAAGGCGTTCCTTTGACCACACCGGTTCTGGTCTTGGAAGACGCCACGGCCCGGGCAATCCCAAAGTCGGTGATCTTGACCGTTCCGTTGGTCAGCAGCATAATGTTGGCCGGTTTGATATCCCGGTGCACAACCCCTCGTTTATGGGCATATCCCAGAGCATCGGCCATGTCAGCCACATGGCCCAGGACTTTGCGCATCGGAAGCAAGTTATCAGGCTTTGTGTGTTCCTTGAGGTCGTAGCCATCCAGAAACTCCATGGCAATGTAGGACAGTTCGTGGTCCTCTCCGGCGTCATAGATGGTTACAATATTGGGATGTGAAAGAATCCCGGCCGTTTCGGCCTCACGAAAAAATTGCTCTTTAATCTTCTCCACTTCTTCCGGCTCGTAGTCGTCTTCGAAGCGGATGGTTTTAATGGCCGTTAACCGGTTGATCTTGGGATCCTTGCCTTGATAGACAACACCCATGGCTCCCCGGCCCAGTTCCTTGATCACTTCATACCTTCCCAGAGTAGGTCTGGTGTTTTCATTAATGACCAGGGTGCCGTCATCAGCTTGGGAAGCGCCCATGCCCAGACCGAAAATCATGGTCTCAGAGGCTACGTTTAGTTTCTTGATTTTAGAATCGATGTCACGGTAGTTAGAGTCGTGTTCGCCTATGTACTGATAGACCGATACGGCTTTATTCAGCATCCGCTTCCGTTCGAAGTCCAGGGCCAGATTGTAGAGAATATCTTTCAGGCTGTCATCAATGGGTACGCGTCTGAATTTGTCAAAGGCCATGTCAAGCTGGCCCTGCGTCTGGAAATTGAGGCCCAGCATTCGGTTGATTTCCACCGACTCTCCCTCTACCTTTTCTTTTGATTCCTCGGTTACGAAATAGCGTGTGGTGGTTACTCCGGCGTAACCGACTATGGTCAGCAGGATGGGATAGGTCATCTTAAACCAGATTTCCATGCCCACAAATAGATAGATCCCGGCAATAATGATGATCGCCAGAATCACCGCGGAGACAACCGCTCCCCCGCGGGCCTTCAGGCGGGGCAGCAGGACGGAAAGGAACAGACCCACCAGCAATATGACACCAAGTTCGATGAGGCCCATTATTCCGGAGCGTTTAATAAAATCTCCTTGAAGCAGATTCTGAAGAGCGTTGGCCGAGAACATGGCCGTGGACATGGTTTTATCTATTGGCGTTACCTGAGGTATATCGATACCGGTGGCCGAGACACCGATCAGAACTATCTTATCCTTGAAAGCGGCGGGATCGACTTTATCATTCAATACGTCGAAGAAAGAAAACTTGGGAAAAGCCTCCGAGTTCGTAAACGTAACAAGGTAATCCAGATTGGGATTTGTGGGCACCATACGGTCGCCGAATTCAATCCCGTCCTGTCCCAGAATCCCCACGTCATCGTAGGTATAGTCCTTGGCCAACATGGCCAGGCGTAGGGTGTAAGCCGGGAAAGGCAAGCCCCTGTAATCAATAAACAGGGCTTCACGCCTGACCGCGCCGTCCTCGTCCGGAATAATTGTAGCCATGGAATTGATGTGGCCAAGCCCTAGCGCCGCCTCGGAAAAAGCGGGAATCGGGGTGATAATCCTGGAGGCTTGAATCATAAAATCAGCGCCTAACCCCTGGGCATCGATCACACCATTTCTGGCTATTACTTCGTCAAACTCCGGGTCCTGGTCAGCATTATAACCTCCAATTTCGAAATACACCGGCAAGACGACATTCCCGGCATTTTTAAGGGCCTCGGTCAAGATACGGTCATGATCCAGACTGGCCTGGGCATCGGACAGCCGTTTCAAAAATTCCTTGGATTTTCCTCCTCCTAGGCCGCGGAACTTTTCCGAGAAGTCGGCTTCTATTTCACGAATGAGTTTAAGACCTACAGAAACTTGAGGTTCTGAAAAAATAACGTTAAGCCCGATCACCTTGGCCTGGTAGCTATCAAGCTTGTTTATCATCTCGGCTATAAGTGACCTGGGCCAGGGCCATCTTCCAAGCTTCATAATGGAATCGTCATCTATTTCTAAAACAGCGATATTAGTTTTCGTGTCCGGACCACCGGATATAAGCATCATGCGCAAATCATATGCCTTCAACTCCAGGGATTCCAGAAAACCGAGAGGGAACCGGGCCAAGACCAGAAAGAAAATAGTGGCTAGAATTGCCAGCCACATGGCGGAATGCTTCTTGATCATGAAATGCTCCTTGCAAGGTAAGATAACTTTTCGGGCTGATTCTGCGCCGCCGATTGCTGAATCTCAGCGGCAAGTATCTATTCCTGTCACGAAACTTTAGGTTTTATTTCCTAGGGCTGTACAGTGAAAAAGATATTCCTTTTAATAGGTTAAGTCAAGGCAAAATCCGGAGGATTCCATTGAATACAAGCCGCGAACAGAAAACAATATTAAAAACAAGGTAAAGAATAACCGCGGTCATTCTCTGGTTTTAGGTGAGAATCCCAGGTTTTCGTTTCAAGTTTAAGCTGGACTGTCTTAGGTGCTTATTTTTGAGAAGTCCGCTATGAGTTCGAAGAGACCCGAGACTTCGCTCAGAAGCGCCAGCCGGTTGCTTTTAAGTTCCTGGTCCGGATCGTCAACCAGAACCTCATCAAAGAATCTGTCCACGTCTGGTTTAAGAGTCACGATTTTATTAATAAGTCCTGAAAAATCATGGACGCGAATTAATTTTTCGGCGTCAATGGAAACCTGCTTATAAGCCTGGTATAAGCTTTTTTCCTCATCCGTGGTGAACCGGTCTGGATTAAGACGGGAGCCGGCCCCGAATTTTTTGATGATATTAACCACCCTTTTGAAGGCGATGGCCAGATCGTCGAAATCGGGGGCGGCTTTTATCTCTTCCAGGGCCCAGACTCGCGCCGCGGCCGCGACAAGATCGTCATGGTATAGGCTTAAAACCGCCTCGGTGCCGTCCGTCGAGGCTCCCAGGCCGGTAAGCTGGTTTTTCAGCCTCAGACGGAAAAACTCAATAACGTCTTTTTTTATCTCGTCTTCATCCCTTTTTCGCCACTTATCCAGATTGCTTAGTGCCTGTTCAATCAGATCGCCCAGCGAAACGCGGTATTTCCGTTCCAGAATGATATTGATTACACCCAGGGCCTGGCGGCGCAAGGCATAAGGGTCGGCCGCCCCGGTAGGGATCAAGCCCACACTGAAACAACCGACAATACTTTCTACTTTTTCAGCTAGGCTCAGCATAGCCCCGATTGGGCTCGATGGAAGTTCACCTCCAGCCCGGGCAGGTAAGTAATGCTCAGAAATCGCCGCGGCAACTTCCGGTGGTTCACCGTCAAGTTCGGCATAGATGTGTCCCATGCTTCCCTGGAGACTGGGGAATTCGATTACCAGGCCGGTCACAAGATCGCATTTGCTCAGTTCAGCCGCCCTGATCAGGTGGTCCTTTACACCTGGATCAAGGAGTTCAGCCAGATAACCGGACAATTTCACCGTACGGTCGACTTTTTCCCAGGATGTTCCGAGGAGGGTGTGGAAGACCACTTTTTTCAGCTCTTCCCGGCGGGATTCGAGGGTATGTTTCCGGTCTTCGGTAAAATGGAAGCGCGCGTCGTCTAATCGGGCCTTGAGCACCCGCTCGTGGCCTTGCTTGACCAGGTCCATATCACGGGCCTGTATGTTGTTGATAGCGACAAAGTACGGCTTTAAATTTCCGGCTTCATCGGTCAAAGAAAAATACCGTTGGTGCTCGCGCATGGCCGTCACGCAAACCTGGGCTGGCAGTTCTAAATACGAGGGATCGAACCGTCCGCACACGGCCACTGGAAATTCGACTAAATTGGTGACCTCCCACAGCAGTTCATCATCGGGTAGCACCCGAAGGTCCTCCTGTGCCTCCTCCATTACCCGGATGATTTCGCTCTCCACCATGTTACGGCGGCTGTCCAAAGAAGCGAAAACAAAAGCTTGTTTCAATTTGTCTTCATAATCATCGGGAGAATTTATTTCTATTTTTTCGGGACTAAGAAAGCGGTGGCCCCGGCTGAAATTCGAGGTCTTGATCTTCCCGATAGAAAAATCCAGGATTTCTCCATCGAGAACAGCCAAAACCCAATGGATGGGTCGCACGAATGTCACCTCGCCCTCGCCCCATCGCATGGATTTTGGAAAAGGAAGTCCAAGTATAATTTCAGGCAGGGCCTTGGTGAGTATCTCTTTAGCTGTCCGGCCCTTCACCCTTTTTCGAGCCAGCACCCGGTCACCACCGGCATCAGCAGTC
>JAZGHI010000516.1:0-3090 GCA_036480955.1 Candidatus Adiutricales bacterium | reverse complement strand
AAAAGAACGCAGTCACTTATCTCCATCTCCTTGTCTCCAGGGACCTCACGGTGAGGAAAATAAAAATGGCGGTGATGCTCAGGTAATATACGATGGAATTGGTATCGATAACACCCCGGCCAAAGGCCGGAAAATAGTTGGAAACGGAAATAAAGTTAAGAAATTTCCCGGCGGTGTCTCCGAGAACTCTGGAGGCATGGCCGACAAACCAGAAGGTCAGGATGACCGCGCTGCCGACGACGTAGGCCAGAACCTGGTTGGCTGAGGTGGAAGAGGCGAATAATCCAATGGCCAGAAAGACAGCCCCTAAAAGGAAAATCCCTAAATACCCGCTGAAAATCGGGCCCCAGTCCGGATCACCGTACCAGGCCAACAGGAGAGGGTAATAGAGGGTAAGCACCAGCATGATAAAAAACATCCCGAGGCAGGCCAGATATTTTCCGAGCACTACCTCAATATCTCGGACCGGGGCGGTCATGAGCAGTTCCATCGTGCCGATTTTTTCTTCTTCGGCAAACAGCCTCATGGTCATGGCCGGGCCGAGGAATAATAAAAAGAAGCTGCTCCAGCTTAAAAAACCTTGAATGGTGGATTCCATAAAGGTGATCGAATTCCACCCAAAGCCATACCCTGAGATTATGAGGAATACCGCGGTGACCAGGTAAGCCCACGGGGACCCGTAAAAAGATCTTAATTCTCTCCCCGCGATGGCGAAGATGTGCCGCATAAGTTTTAATCCTGTTCTTTGGTGGTGAGTTTAAGGAAAATCTCTTCTAAACTTAGTTCGTGAGTCTTCAACCCTGTCAGGCTCCAACCGCCTTCAACAATCGCCGCGGCCAACTCGTCGCGGATATCCTGGCCGGGCTTGCATTCGACCTCATAAGCTCTCTTTTCACCGGCGCCTTCGACAAAGACTTTAAAGACGCCGTCGACGGCTCTCAGGCGGGCCGCGACTGTTTTAGCCGGACCTTTGACCTCTATCTCCACCTTCTGGCTGGCTTCAAGATGCTCGGAGAGATTCTCAGTTTTATCCACAGCCACGATCCGGCCCTTATTCATGATCATGACTTTGTCACAAATCATGCTCACTTCCGGCAGAATGTGGGTGCTGAGAATGACGGTGTGTTCCTCGCCTAAATCTTTAATAAGCTGGCGAATCTGAACCACCTGCCTGGGATCGATCCCGATAGTGGGCTCGTCCAGAATCAGGACATCCGGTTCATGAAGAATGGCCTGCGCCACTCCGACCAGCTGGCGATAGCCTTTCGAGAGCTTGGCGATATGGGTGTTGGCGTAACCGTCGATCCGGCAGATGCCCATCACTTCCTTGATCCTGGCCGAACGTTTTGCCCTTGGGTAGTCTCTGATTGTGGCAAAAAACTTGAGATAGGATTTGACCGTCATGTCATTATAAAGGGGCACGGTTTCCGGGAGGTAACCTATCTGTTTCCGCGCCTTGATCGAATCCTTAAGGATATCATACTCACCGACCTTCACCGTACCGGTGCTGGCGGGCATGAAACCGGCTAGTATGCGCATGGTGGTCGTCTTTCCGGCCCCGTTAGGTCCCAGGAAACCCACGATTTCACCCTGCTCAACCTTGAAACTGACATCCTCGATAGCCAGGAAATTTCCGTAATACTTGCTTAGGTTTTGCGCCTCTAACACTTAAAGCCTCTCATTCCGTTTCCGGGTGGAATTTTTTTCATAATTGAGGAATAGGATAGAACGATATACCTTATTCGGCAGGAAAATCATACAATTGCATCTCAATAAATAACGTTTCAACTTAAGTGGGCCTGATACTAAGGGAAACTAATTTAAGTGTCAAGGGTTAAAGTTTTGCGGCTAACAGGCTAAATTATGTTTTCAAGACCGTATATCAGGCGATCGCTATCCATGACTTTTTTTACCGCCAAGATTACTCCGGGCATGAAAGATTCTCGGCTGATCGAATCATGTCTCAAGGTGAGGGTCTGGCCGAGCGCTCCGAAAATCACCTCCTGATGGGCCATCAAACCGGGCAGGCGGACAGAATGTATGCGGAGCCCGCCGGTTTCAGCCCCCCTGGCCCCTTCCATATGGGCGACCTTGTCATTCACATCCTGATTGAATCTCTTCCGTTGCGCCAGCATCAGTTGGGCCGTCTTGACCGCGGTGCCGGACGGGTAATCCTCTTTTTTATCGTGGTGGAGTTCGATAATCTCAGCGTGTGCCAGGTATCGTGATGCTTCGGCCGCGAATTTCATTAAAAGGACACCGCCCAGAGCGAAATTCGGGGCAATGACCGCGCCCAGATTTTTTTCTTTACACAACCTGGTAAGCTCATCGATTTCCTCTTCGGTATAGCCGGTGGTACCTACCACCGGGCGGGCGTTATTTTCCGCGATGATCTTGAAATTCTCCATCCGGGCCGCCGGGACCGTGAAATCCACCACCACGTCGGCTTCTGTCTCTCTGATGATCTTTCCCAGGTCATCTCCCAGGTCGGCCTGGCCGGCAAGTTCCAAGTCCGGGTCGCCTTCGACGCCTTTAACGACCTCGATGCCCATTCTTCCCTTACAGCCGTTGACAATTACCTTAATCATAGTAATCGCTCCTTTTGCTGGTATGAATTATTTTTCAAATCTACGACCATGGTCAGTGTCGTTAAGGAGCTCAAAACCCCTCTCCCTAACGGATCGACAATGTTGGCTAAAAAATAAAATCAGGCGGATATCCTTTAACGAAATCGAAGGCCCGGCCGGTGGCAGTTACTTGTTTTCGGCTTTTTTTTCGGCCTACTTTAATTTGTCGTACAGTTTAACGAATTCCAGTTCTCCCTCATAGGTTTGAGCGCCCGCTTCCAGCGCTTTATTATACAAACCTTTGGCCGTGGCCGAGGCGGCTAGTTGTCCGAATAAATATGATTCCTCTAAAAGGCCTTCGAGCAGAGGCATTTCCAGCGCGTTAAGCGTTGATTGTTTGTTGAGAGCGATAGCTTCTGCCGGGAATGAAGCGATCCGGAAGGCCAGGTCATTGACAAAAGGTGTCAGCTCTTCCGGGGGTAAAGCCCGGTTGATGAGCCCATAACGTTCGGCCATTTCCGCG
>JAZGHI010000515.1:0-2169 GCA_036480955.1 Candidatus Adiutricales bacterium | reverse complement strand
CTGGAATCTGTGGATCGAGGAAGGACTTGACTATCTGGATGAAGTAAACGAACTGGACATACCCTTCCCCGAAAAAATCCGTTTGATTTTGGAGTATAAGCTGGATTTCGCGGCCAGATTGAATCCCGACCTGATTGAAGAGATGCTCCATATCGATCTCGACCTGCAGGCCTTTACCGCACGCTTGATGGCCTGGTTCCTGGAAGCGCAGACCAGAGGCGATATCCGGCCTGAAATCCGGCCTGAATTTTTAATGGCCGCTTTTGACAAGGTTTACTATGCGTTAACCAGGGACGATGACTTGCGAAAAATGTACACGGATCTATCTGAATTTACAAAAGAAATATTTAACTTTTACTTTTACGGAATAATGGGAAGGCCCGCTGCGGAGAATTAACCGTGCCTGTTTCATCACACTTAAAACTCTGCTGCGTATTTTTCCTGGGATTTATGGGGGCGTTCTTAATCTTTACCAACCAGGTACCCGCCCTCTCCCCTGAATTAAGCGGCCAGTTATCCGGTTTTATCAGTGAGACCAGGAATGAGGAGACGTGGAGGAACGTATCCGGTCTTCGCTACATCCCACAGTTAAGCCTCAATCATTCGCTGAGTGAGGAATCTTTTATCGAGGCGGAAGTCTCTTTAAATAGTCTCCTTTTATTCGATGACCGGGATTCCGAGGATACCCTGACCGTTAAACTGTACCGGGTGAAACTGCGTCTGGCTACGGCTAGGACTGAGACACGAGTCGGTCTTCAAAAGATTAACTTCGGACCGGCTTACCTGCTCCGGCCTTTGAAGTGGTTTGACCGGTTGGACCCGGCCGATCCCTTGGGCCTTACAGAAGGGATATACGGACTTCGCTTCAAGTATGACTCCATCAACAACACCAGTCTCTGGCTCTGGGGGCTCATGGGCAACGATGACCCCAAGGGCCTGGAGGCGTTGGGCTCTGTTTCCGGCCACCCTGAATACGGTGGGCGCTTGGAATATCCGGTTCCATCCGGCGAACTGGCTGTTACCCTTCATCGTCGACGGGTGGACGGCGCCGCGTTCCAACTTCCTGATTTTACTGAAAATCGATACGCCCTGGACGGCCGTTGGGATCTCGGTCCCGGCCTTTGGTTCGAATCGGTCATATTTCAGCGGCAATCGGCCCTATTACCCTTCGAATGGACAAAGATGATCACCCTGGGCCTGGATTATACCTTTGGCCTGGGAAACGGTCTGTACTTTTTGATCGAACATATGACTGCCATATCCTCAAAATCATTACTTGGATGGGATGAGGGTTCTCAAACCACAGCCGTATCTTTAAACTACCCCATCGGTCTATTGGACAATCTGTCATTCATTGGCTACTATTCATGGGATTTAAACAGACATTTATTAAACCTGAACTGGCGCCGTACCTATGACACCGTAATTATAAACGTAAACCTGTTTCATTCACCTCAAGCCCCGGCACGGAGAACGGCTCTCGAAACCGACGCCTTTTCAGCCGGTTACGGAGGGCGGATAATGATAATATATAACCATTGAAAGTTTAACAATAACAAATCATTAGATAAATGGATCGAAAAAAGTCAAGGAGATAAAAAATGGAGAACAACGCTCTAGTGACGACCCAAAACCTGGTTAAAAAGTATCCCATTGGCGGCCGAAAATTTATCGCCTTAGATGGTATCAACCTGACTGTTAAAACCGGCGAATTTACCGGTTTAGTCGGGCCCAGCGGCTCAGGTAAGACCACCCTGCTGAACATCATCGGCGCGTTGGATAATCCTACCGAAGGGACAGCCATCGTAATGGGACAGGACACAAACAAGCTCAGTCACAGACAGGCCGCTCGTCTTAGGACCGACCATCTTGGCTTCATTTTCCAGACCTTTAATCTGCTCCCGGTCTACACGGTTTTCGAGAACGTGGAATTCCCGCTCCTTCTGCTTGATATGAACTCCTCTCAAAGAAAAGCCGCGGTATTGGAAGCCATCGAGTGGGTTGGCCTGTCCGACAAGATCAAATCCAAGCCGGCCCAACTCTCCGGAGGCGAATGCCAGAGGGTGGCCATCGCCCGGGCCATGGTCAAAAAACCTGAACTGGTCCTGGCGGATGAACCCACGGCCAATCTGGACGCGGCCAATTCACACCATATATTAAAAACCATGG
>JAZGHI010000514.1:0-2113 GCA_036480955.1 Candidatus Adiutricales bacterium | reverse complement strand
GTGATTTCAGGCCTTCTTCCTTTCCTTCATCAGCCGCGGCCGAAACCAGAACCAACATAAACATGATCAAAACACAGATTGCCAGGGGAAAAAATCTTCTCATTGTTATCCTCCATCTAAAAATTTTGAGGCGCGTGGCGCCCATTGTGAGCGGGTTGCTGATTTTACAGGGTATCGTTTAAGTAACTCAGGTTTTAGATTTATCCACCGAAGCCCCGGGCGCGCCCAAACGGCTTTCCCGCGACTAAAAACAAATCCTGGCCCGACCGGTCGGCAACCATGAGAATCGGGGTGTCAGGTTACGGCTTAATACTTAAAAATTATCATATAAATTTCAAATATCAATGATAATTAATTAAGTATTTTTTAATTATTTTGTATAATCAGACGCCGTTAGGACGTCAGAAAGGTAAGATGGACGGGGAGGGTTTTGGACTGGATTAAGCGCGGGTTCTCAGGTAGGTGGCGAGATTTATTTTCCGGTTGGTCAGGTCAAGTTTTTTCCGGATGTGGAACCGGTGAACCGATACGGTCGGGACCGAAACATTGAGCTGGACGGCAATCTCTTTAGTAGTCCGGCCATGCCTTATTAAGTCTGCGACTTCCCATTCGGTCGGGGTCAGCTTGTTTTCCAGCAAAGACAGTTGACTGGCGAACGGAGAGACTATGTGCACCAGGTTAGACTTGATGTTATTCAGGTAATTCTTCTGATTCCGGTCAAGAGGGCCCCGGGCCATTTTTTTAATGTAGGGTAATACCAGCTCCTCGAGATTGGACAGTATGTTGGCCTCCTGCTGTCTTTTTTCCCGCTCCCGGTGATCGAGCAAAACGTGCAGGGCGGTATTCATGTTCTCAAGGTTTATGGTCTGCTGTCGAAGTTCTTCCTCTTTTTCGCGAAGTGTTTCCTCGGCCCGCTTTCTCTCAGTTATGTCTTGAATGAAATGCAGAAAGATGGCCCGACCGTCGCCAGAACGCGCCCCGGTTGGGTAAATGGCCGAAGTTATCCACTGGCCTGCCTCCGCGTCGAAGAATTCCCGCACGATCTCCTGACCGTTTTCCACGGCGTCTTCCAGAGGGCAGCCGGGATAAGGTTGAGAGGTACCGTGGACTATCTCCGGGCAATAGCCGCCCACGACTTCATCCAGGGGTTTCTTAAATGTTTGAAGAGCGGCCCGGTTGGCCATTATAATCCGGTGCTCTTCGTCGATAAGCAGCACATAGAACGGAAGGGCGTCCATTAACGTCTGCGTACCAACTGCGTCGGTGGCGCTGACAGGGTCAGCCAGCGGCCCGCAGGCCTTTCGGTTTTCTTTTCCCAAATGATTCATTTTCCGCCCAAATGAACCTGATACCCAACTAAAGGATAGATTGCCGGAGGCGCGTGACTGGTATTTTCGGCGCCACATTCGGCGCCGGCTTGTAAGTATATTTGATTTTAACGGGAACAGTATGTGGAAACGGCCATAATCCGGTATTTTGAGCCTCCGGATGCAGGCCAGCGGCTCAAAAGACCGTTCAGGAAAATTAAGCTAGCAGCAATCCGAGCCGCAGGTGTTCGGTCCGGCCGGCAACGGCTTACCTGGGGTTAACGAGAAACCGGATCTCATGCCCTGATCGATGAAATCGACCCGGACATTCTCTACCTTCTCCAGCAGATCTTCATCTATCATAAAGGTAACGCCATCCTGTTGAAACTCTTTATCCGTGTCTTTTGGCTCATCCAGAGCCAAACCCAGTGACGGACCGCCTCACCCGCCTTCGTTTAAGTATATGCGGATAGAGGCCTCTAAATCGTTCGTTTTAATGTATTCGCTGACCTTCTGACTTGCCAGTTCGCTGATTTCTATCATTTAAGCCTCCTTGGGCGCATGCACAGAATGGCATAAGTTAGGTCAAATATAAGACATCAAACAGGAATCGTCAAGGGAAAGGTGGGATTTCCTTGGAAAGGCTGAGACTGATAATGTGAGACCTCTGCAAAACTTCGTCCTTTGGCCCAACTCATCAAAGAAACCGAAGGTTTCTTTCTCAGGAATATTCATATGGCCTTCGGCCATCTGAATTTAGTCGCGCTCTAATTTTGAGCTGCCACTTCGGCTTCGCCTGCAGTGGC
>JAZGHI010000513.1:0-3540 GCA_036480955.1 Candidatus Adiutricales bacterium | reverse complement strand
CCCCATTAGAGGGGCGGCTTTGGCGAGCGGCCGCTGTCCATCCATCTTCCAGGGAGCGCCCATGAGTTCCAGTTCACCCAGTTCAGGATGGTCCACGGTAACGATAAAGTCCCTGGCCCGCAGGTGCCGGTCCGCGTATATATCCCTTGACTCCCGGGAGGGGGCGGCTCTGAGTCCGGCCTGACAGAATTCTTCCACCATCCAATCCCGATCCCGCTGTCTGGTCCAGGCTCCAACGATTTGATCCAATTCTTCCTCGTTATTTTTACGGGCTTCCATGGTAGAAAAGCGGGGATCGTCCTCCAGTTCAGGCTGGTCGATAATTTCGGCCAGGACGGCGAATTCCTCGTCTGCATGAATTTCAAGGGCCAGCCACCGGTCCACGCCCCAGCATTGGTAGACACAGTGGGGAGCGTAATCTGGATGAGCGTTTCCCATGCGTTCCGGTATCCGGCCGGTCATCTGGTAGCCTAAGAGAGCCTCGCCGATCAGAGAACTCACACCTTCACACTGGGAATAATCTATGAACTGTCCCTCGCCGGTCCGTTGGCGATGATAGAGGGCCGCTACCACGGCGTAGGCCGCCGTAGTGGCGTTCATTATGTCTACGTCGCCGGCCGCGCCATGAGACGGATGATCGTCAGGATAGCCGGTCAGGTAAGCCACTCCTCCGATGGACCCGTGTATGGTGGCAAATCCCAGGTACTGGGATTCCGGCCCGTCCAGACCGCGGCTGGATGAAGTGATGACGATAATATCCGGCCGGATTTTACATAAATCTTCATACCCCAGACCCAGCCTGGTCATGGCTCCCGGCCGCATGTTGTCCAGGACTATGTCGCTCATTCTCACTAGCCGTCTGGCCAGCTCCAGACCCTCGGGTTGTCGAAGGTCCAGGGTGAGGCTTTTTTTATTCATATTGACCGAATTAAAAGACATACCCTGGTTGGGCGGGCATTTTGCGGGAGCTTGTTCCGGCAAGGGCCACGGCACGCTGCGGCGAACCAGGTCCGACCGTTTGTGGCCTTCGATCTTAATAACCTCGGCCCCAAGTTTGGCCAGCATCATACAGGCGTACGGTCCGGCCCAGACCCAGCTGAAATCAAGCACCCGAACTCCTTCCAGCGGCAGCGGTCTTTCATCCGTCTGAGAGGCTGAAACGCTTTCTTTTTCACCCGCCAGAATGGTCCCAAACACTTCTTCGTTGTGCTGTCCCAGAAGCGGGGCCGCGCGGTCAATCCCGGGTGGAGTGGCTGTCATCTTATAAGGCCATCCTGCGTACCGGTGCTTTCCGGCCCGTGGGTGGTCTACTTCCACAAAATATTTTCTGGCCTCATACTGGGCGCTGTTCATAACATCTTCGGTTGTGGCCATAGGACCGATGGGGATGCCTTTCCGGGCGGCTTTGTGGTGAATATCGTCTTTCTTTTGAAGCCTCATCCAGTCTTCCATCATGGGGGCGATGTCCATTAAATGGTGCATCCTGAACTGGCGGTCGTCCCATTCATCGCTGGCAGCCCATTCGGGCTTTCCCATCAACTCGCGTAAGGCCCTGAAATGATGGTCGTCCGCCGCCCCGAGGACGACGTAACCGTCGCTGGTCTCCATCCGGCCCATAGCCGGCGGCCGGTCCGGCACCCGGTTCCAGGTGGTTTCATGGTACCGGCTGCCGGTGAGGACCGGGGCCATTAAATTAATGATGACTTCCTGTAAAGAAATATCGATAACCCGGCCGCGGCCGTCTTTGGCTCGTCCTATGAGCGCGGATAAAGAAGTCAGAGCCGCGTATAGGCCTCCATGATACCCGGCCGGATATCCGCCCAATTTCACCGGAGCCCGGTCAATGTTCACCGATCTGGCCGGCAGGATATTTGCCAGGGACCCCGCGTGGAGGAGGGTCAGTTCGTCGGCTCGAACGTTCGCCCTGGGACCGGTGAGCCCGTAGGGGGTTATGGAGGTGTATATGAGGCCGGGATTGAGCTCTAGGAGCGTGTTCCAATTCAGGCCCAAACCTTCCAAGAATCCCGGCGGATGGTTATCTATCAGGATATCGGCCCATTCGATAAGCCGTTTGAATCTTTCCAAGTCTTCGGGCATTTCAGGCGACAGGGTAACACCCCTTTTGCTCGTGTTGAGATACAGGTACAAAGCGCTTTGCTCCGGATGTGGTCCACTTTCAGGGAAAGGTCCGCACGCGCGGGCTGGATCGCCCTCGGGAGGCTCGATTTTAATTACTTCCGCGCCCATGTCGGCCATTAGTTTTCCGCAATAAGGCCCCGAAACCATGGTCGCAAATTCGATTACCTTAACACCATCCAAAGCCGCTTGAACCATTGGTACGCACCTCCGTATCAGGGGCGGGCGGCCACCTATTGATGGCCTTCACTGACCCGTCTTTAACTTGAACTTTTTCATATTTGGTCATGTTTTCCGGAAAAAGGCAACCCATTTTCTTAGGCTATTGCCGCCAGGAGCGCTTTTTGGTAACCTTAGGGGTAAGCTGTAAGGTTTTTTTACTATATTTAATTGAACAAAAAGGCCAGAATGGAGTCTATCTCAGGTAGAAGAACAAGATCAGGGATCAACCGAAAGCATCATATTGTGGAAGGAGGATAATGTATCATGAAAAAATTATATATATTTACCATCATGGTCTTAAGCGCCGTATTCTTTCTGCCACCGGCCTCGATTATGGCCGCCGGCAATGAAAGTGCAAAAGTTGAGGAAGCAACCGCCGTACTAAACGAGATTATGCGAATTCCGGAGAAGTCAATCCCGCCTTCACTTCTGCGGCATGCCTACGCAGTGGGAATTGTCCCCAATGTTGTTAAAGCCGGCCTGGTTATTGGAGGCCGATATGGCACAGGGATTCTTGTCGTGCGCCAGGAAGACATGAAATGGAGCCCTCCCTCATTTATCTCCCTTACCGGAGGGAGTATCGGCTGGCAGATAGGTGTTGCGTCCACAGACGTCATTCTGGTATTTAAGAATAAAAAGAGTATCGATAAAATAACCAGGGGGAAATATACTCTGGGCGCCGACGTCGCGGTCGCCGCCGGACCGGTTGGCCGATCCGCCTCGGCCAGTACTGACGTGGCGTTTAGAGCCGAAATCTATTCCTATTCCCGCAGCCGGGGTATTTTCGCCGGGGTCTCTCTAGAGGGTTCAGCCCTGCGGATAGACCATAGCGCTAACGAGGCCTTTTATGACCGCAAAGGCATTTTCCCCAAAGAAATCTTTGAGGGCCAGAATATAGACGTACCTTTGGAGGCTGTAAATTTTATGGAAATCCTGACAAAATATACTGAGTAAATAACAGGTAAATTATTCTTAAATTATGAGTGGCCTCAGTCATATCGACTTTGGCCTTTCTTTTTTTCCCAACCCGCCGTATTAGCTTGATACGTTGTCGAGCAGCCATTGGAACTATTCGCAAAATACGCGGTTTCCATATAAAATATTATCGAGAAGCTACTGGGATTTTCTTCAAACACGGCGGGGAGTACAATATTTGCATGTGGGAATTTCTTTTTTCACGGG
>JAZGHI010000512.1:0-5438 GCA_036480955.1 Candidatus Adiutricales bacterium | reverse complement strand
TCCTTTCAACTTCCTCTGTATCATCCTTGAGAGCCTTTAAATTTTTTTGTTATTCTATAAAGATCCAAACATAGTCCGTATATTTCTATCCAAACTTTCAGATCTCGGTAATTCTTAAGCATTTCACTCGAATCCTTAAACCCTTGACCCCTTGAATCCTTTCAGAATCATCAACTCTTTTGGAGATGATTCTAAATGTTTAACCAAACGGTTTCGATGCCGTTTTTTTCCGCATAAATATTCGCCCCATCCCCCCTTTAAAAATATTTAATTTCAATGTTGGCAACTGCGGCTTGAACGGGTAAACTACATTCGGTCTCGAAGATGCCCATCTTAATCATTACGGACAGCCAAGATGCAGAATGAACTGGTAAATCCCGAGATTCTTCAACAAAGAAAAAAACGCCTGGAACTGGGGCTTATCGGCCTGGTCGTTCTGGCCGTAACCGGTCTGACCATCCTCGAAATTAACGTCGTCAGGATAGGTCTTGACATTCCTTTGTCCAACAATATCCTTTATTTTTCTCTGATAAACGTTAATGCCATACTATTGATCTATTTGATCTTTCTCGTGCTTCGAAACCTGTATCGGCTTTTTCTGGCCCCGGAACGGGAATTAATTGGAGCGAAATTAAGGACAAAACTTGTTGTGGCCTTCATCAGTCTGTCCCTCGGCCCGACCGTCTTGATTTTCTTCACGTCCTTACAATTTATTACCACCAGCCATGATTACTGGTTCAAAACAACCATTGAACAAGCCTTAACTGATTCCCTGCAGATGGGCCAATCATACATGGATACCATGCGGTCATACGCCGTCAAGGACGTTGAACGGTTAAAAACAGATCTAGCCAATATGGACACATCTCATAATCAAGGATCGAAAGGGCTCCAAAAATATCTTAAAACAAATCAAAACGATTATAATTTCTCGAGGATTATGATCTATTCCAAAGAATTGGAGCCCGAGTTCTCCCTCCGGGCTCCGAATATCTCTCCAAACTTGATTTCAAACGTCTCCAGCGCTTTATTGAAGAATGTGGCTAGAACAAATGAATCCCGCACAATCATCGATTCCACCAGAAATGGTGACGTGGTGCATGTAATTGTCACCTTGGCCTCGGATGGAAAACAAGCCGATTCGGTTATGGCCGTGAGCTATCATTATCCTCTACAAGTTAGAGGCAAGATGGAGGCTTTGGCCCAGGGACTGGATGGATACCGTGAGCTGAAAGCATTCAGGGAGCCGATAAAAATCAGCCACTACATCACCTTGGCCCTGGTTGCCCTTTTGATCATTTTTGCCTCAACCTGGTTCGGTTTCCGGCTAGCTAGCGGGATTACCGGTCCGATAAGTGAACTAGCCGAAGGGACGCAAAGGATCGCGGCCGGTGATTATGATTTTTCTGTAGATGTCCATTCCAGTGACGAAATCGGCACCTTGGTTACCTCCTTCAATCGCATGACCAGGGACCTGAAGGCCAGCAAGGAGGAATTGACCCAAAAAAACATTGAACTCACGGACAGCTACGCCGAACTCGACCAGAGAAGACGTTATATGGAAATCGTGCTCCAGAATATTGCCGCCGGGGTTGTTTCCACGGACGCGGCCGGGCGTATCACCACTATCAATAACTCTGCCGAAGAGATTTTAAAATTCAAAGCGGACGAAGTATTGGGACGCAATTTCAGGGACCTTCTTCCGGCGGAGTACCACCCGACTATTGATAAATTACTCGATAGCGCGAAGGCCTCACCCAAGGGTTCAGCCGAAAGACAGGCCAGAATTGAAATAGAGAACCGGGTTCTGAATTTAAACCTGCATTTGAACCTTCTCGTCGACGATCGGGGGCAGGATATGGGCCTGGTTATGGTTTTTGACGACTTGACGGAGTTAGAGAAAGCCCAGCGAATGGCAGCCTGGAGAGAAATGGCCAGGCGCATTGCCCATGAGATCAAAAATCCCCTCACTCCTATCCAGTTATCGACAGAGCGGCTGCGTAAGCGCTATGGGGAACGTTTCAAAGGTGACGACCAAATTTTCAAGGAATGTACCAGGTTAATTATCCGCCAGGTTGAGGAACTGAAGAGACTGGTGGATGAATTCTCAAATTTCGCCAGGATGCCCGGGGCGCAACCGACTCCCAGTGATCTATCCAGGATTGTGGAAGACTCTCTGGTCCTTTACCGGGAAGGCCATCCTGAAATCGATTTTACATTCAATACGGATCCCGCCCCCCCAGTCTTCAAGCTGGATCCGGTGCAGATAAAACGTGCCTTGGCGAATCTATTGGATAATGCGGTAATGGCTGTTAATAATATGGGCAGGATAGAGGTCATTCTGTCCTATGACGAAGAATCGGGCATGGCCCGAGTGGAGGTGGCCGACGACGGGCCAGGCGTGGATCCTCAGAATAAAGACAAGATATTTGAACCCTACTTCTCGACCAAAAAATCCGGAACAGGGCTCGGGCTGGCCATTGTCAGTACCATCGTGGCCGACCATAACGGTGTAATCAGAGTCGATGATCGGCAGCCGAACGGAGCCCGGTTTACCATTGAAATTCCGGTTGTGACCTGATCAATATGCAGATGACAAAGACCATACTAGTCGTAGACGACGAAGAAGACATTAGAAACTCTCTGAAAGGTATTCTGAAAGACGAGGGCTTTGCGGTGGAACTCGCTACCAACGGTTCGGAGGCCCTGGACAGAGTAGAGACGGCCATGCCGGACCTGATTCTGCTCGATATCTGGATGGAGGGGACCGAGCAGGGCCTGGATGTTTTAGCGGGACTTAAAAAAAAGTATCCGATTTTGCCTGTTATTATGATCTCGGGGCATGGAACCATTGAGACAGCGGTAAAGGCCACCAAGCTGGGCGCTTACGATTATATAGAAAAACCCCTCTCTTATGATAAAATTCTCCTTGTTATCGAAAACTGCCTCAATTACTACCTCCTGGCTGAAGAAAACCTCTTATTAAAACGTCAAGCGGCCAAGCGCTTTCATCTGACCGGCAGCAGTAATGTAATGAAAGACCTTAAAAAACAGATCGAAACAGTGGCTTCAACAAACGCCTGGGTCATGATTACCGGTGAGAATGGGACTGGAAAGGAGCTGGTAGCGCACACCATACACCGGTTGAGTAATCGGGCGGACAGGCCCATGGTGGAGGTAAATTGCGCAGCGATTCCCGAGGAACTGATCGAGAGCGAGTTGTTCGGACACGAAAGGGGTTCCTTTACCGGGGCCGATTCACATCGGCGCGGCCGGTTCGATCTGGCCAATCATGGAACGCTTTTTTTGGACGAAATCGGGGACATGAGCCTGAAGACCCAATCCAAGATCTTACGGATTTTAGATGAACAGCGGTTTGAGCGCGTAGGTGGGGACAAGACCATCCAAGTTGACGTGAGGGTTATAGTAGCCACAAATAAAAATTTGAGGGAGGAGATACGAAAGGGCACATTCCGCGAAGACCTTTATTACAGACTCAATGTGATACCCATACACGTTCCGCCTCTAAGGGACCGTAAAGAGGATATTTCTCTGCTGGTTCAAGACTTCCTGGAGGAATTTTCCAGGGAGAATAATTCCGAGCCCAAGAGTATAACCGACGAAACCCTGCCAGCTCTACTAGCCCATGATTGGCCTGGAAACGTGAGGGAGCTTAAGAATCTTGTTGAAAGATTGGTCATCATGTCTCCTGGCACTAGGATCGAGTTCTCCAGTCTATTAGGGGGATTCGAGCCTATAACGTCACAGTTCGCGGCTCATCCCAGTTTTAAAACCGCCTCAACTCTCCGAGAGGCCAGGAATATGGCTGAGAAGGAATATATCTCGGCAAAACTGGTGAAAAACAAGGGGAACATCTCCCAAACGGCCGAAGAAATAGACATCGATCGTACGAGCCTGCATAAGAAAATCAAAGCGCTGGGGATAAATGAGGCCAATGACGACACCGGTAAGTCTTGAGAAAACTTTGTGTTATTATAAGCATGAGATCTAGATAATGCTCCAACTAGGTTTTTTGGCCTCCCACCGGGGGAGCAACATGCAGGCCGTGATTGACGCCTGCACTGAAGGTAGATTGAACGCGAAACCCGCGGTCATCATCAGCAATAAAAGCAAATCCGGGGCCGGGGAGCGGGCCAAATGAGAGGAAATCCCGTTTTACCACCTAAGCAGCCGAACCCATCCTGGACCCGCGGCATTGGACACGGCCATTCTCGACACCCTGCTCCATCATGAGGTTGATTTGGTGATTCTGGTCGGATATATGAAGAAAATCGGGCCAAAAACACTCGCCCGTTACCGGGGTAAGATACTGAATATCCATCCGGCCCTCCTGCCAAAATTCGGTGGCAAGGGAATGTACGGCCCAAGAGTCCATGAAGCGGTGCTGGCTTCAGGTGAGAAAGAAACCGGGGTCACTATTCACTTGGTCGATGGCAAATACGATACGGGTCCAATAGTGGCCCAAACCCGTGTCCCTGTGTTTAAAGAGGACACAGTGGAATCATTGGCCAGGCGTGTTCTAGACAGGGAACACACCTTTCTAGTCGAAACCCTTCAAAAATTTAAATCTTAGCTTTACCGGTCTCCCGAAAGATCAAACCGGCCTGCCTTTCTCCGGCCCTAAAAAGCTAAGCAGTTTCTCCCAAATCCTATTTCTGCCTTCACCAGCCAGGCCCGAAAAAAGTAGTGGGGATTCGGTAAGTTCCAGAGACTGACTGATTGACGCTACCCGGCCCGGTCGCTTCGACCGGCTGAGCTTGTCCGCTTTAGTTACTACGACCAGAGGAGGGATATCGTGGTATTTGAGCCAGGCTAGAAGATTGATTTCCTCTTCTCCCGGATCGCGCCTGATGTCTAAAATAACCACGACTGTGCGCAGATCCCGGTCTGAAGCCAGGTAACTCTCAACCATGGGCCGCCATTTAGAACGGACAGAGACAGGTACCTTGGCGTATCCGTAACCTGGAAGATCAACAAAATAGATTTCCCTGTTAATGTCAAAAAAGTTGATGGTCTGAGTCCGGCCGGGCGTTCGGCTGGTTCGGGCTAGATTTTTACGGTTGAGAAGGTTGTTGATTAACGTCGACTTGCCGACATTAGACCTGCCGGCAAAGGCAGCTTCCGGCCTGTCAGGTTCAGGAAACTGATTCAGTTTGACCGCGCTCACGAGGTATCTGGCCTCACGGATGGGATAACTGCCGCTCATAATGTTTCCTGGTTTTTCGAGTAGCTTTTGTTAGGATACAAGTCCTGGGCCCGATTGAAGAAGAACCCACCTCCTGGAAATCAAGTTCGAATACCGCCTTTAAAAGGGAATCAGCGCTGACTTAAATAAATTTTAAGCCGGCGCAATCCCTCAGCCAGGTTATCTAAAGAATTAGCGTAGGAAAATCGAAGATACCCGTCGGCGTTACGGC
>JAZGHI010000511.1:0-8196 GCA_036480955.1 Candidatus Adiutricales bacterium | reverse complement strand
CCCACGTGCTCGAAAGTGGCCGCTATCTCTTCCATTTCCCCCACCCACCGGCGGGACCTCTCGGGCATGGAGGGAAGTCCGTTCTCCATGCGCTTGTAAAGAGCGGCCTGGCTGGCTTCAAACTCCTGCCTGAGTATCTCCGAAACGCCCAGCTTTTCGGCCGCCACCAAGAGTTCAGTTGACAGGGCGGTCAATCCTTTGGTCAGGGCCGCGTAGCACATCTTCACGGCCGAGGCTTCACCGGTATGTTCGCTGACTGGCCGTACATCAAGCCCGAAGGCATTTAACTCCTCGAATGCATTGACCGCCGGTCCGGAGGCGTAGAAGCGCGTGAAGCCGCTTCTCACCGGAGGCGGTCCTATGATGGAGGCGTCCACGAACCTTCCGCCGGCTTCCTCGATAATCCGGCCGACATTTCTTACCGTCTGAGGCGCTATGGCGTTGCAGTCCGCGTAAACCAGGCTCCGGCCCGATCCGGCCATGGCCCGGGCCATATCTAAAGCCGCGTGTTCGGCCTGAGCCGGTACCAGGATCGAGAGTATCATCCCGCTTTCCTCGGCCAGGGTCTCGTAGTCCGGTACGTCCTCGATACCGGCCTCGTGGGCCAGCCGCCTGGTGCGCTCACTTCTTTCCTTCAAACAGGTGATGACGCGCAAGCCGTTTAATATAAGGACCTTTCCCACGGTGTGACCCATGTTTCCGGGACTAAGGAGCCCCACGGTTTGAAGGGGCATATTTATTAATCTCCTTGTTTCAGTGATTCCCTGGTAAGTTATACGAACCTTTCAGGTGATTTCCAATGAAAAGCCTGGTCAAAAGCCTGACTATGAAGCTGTGCGGTCTTTAAATTCAGTATGGCCTAAGGCTAGGGATTGTCAAGTGTATTTGATTAAAGGACGCAGGCCGAGAAAGGTGGGATGAAGGCTAATTAGGGTCCGCGTGCAAATTGAGGCAACCGGCCGTAATCGTCCCAGAAGGGTAAATCGAAAAGTGAAAAGTCCGTATGGGATTCAATACCTTTCGGGACTGCGCATCGGTAATTTTAAAAGCGCCCTGTTCATAATTATCTCCTGATCGGGCCTGGTAGAAAGCTGATAGAAATGATTAAGATGAAAACCCAAAGACTGGGGACCGGCTAGAGGGAGTCCCTTATCAATTTTTGCAGACCCTTGAGTGTTCCCTTCCAGACAGCCTGCTCCCCGGCCATGAGTCCTATGATAATATTTTTTTCCACGCTGACTTCGATGACAATTTCCTCATCGCCGATTTTAAATACAGCCTCGGCCCATCGCTCGGCCGGAAGGCCCGTGGTCTCGCAATCGTAATCCGTTCTAACTTCTCCTGTCATTCTGATTTCACTCATACGGCCTCCTTGATTAAACGGCTTTTTTCCTGTTTACTCGCTTTCGCTTTTTTTTTAATTAAGTAAATTTAAGGGGGATTTAAACATCACCATAACCTGCCGCTCAGGCCCAGTTTGATATAAATCACGACCGCCTGTACGAAACCCGGTACACGTGATTCTGGTCTGTGAGTCTGGGCACTCTTCCTGAAGGTCTGAACGCATACAGAGAGTAGCATTGTTAAGACAGAGGGGCAAGCGCGTCTTTGGACAGGATGGATTTAAGACCGGGAGTCCTGTCTAGGCCCAACTCCAGCCGGTATATATGGGGACCACAGATAGGTACTCTATCTTGTTGGTGAAATTCAGGATCGTTAACTTTTTGATGCTTATTCCTTCCTTGATTCCCGCAATCCCAACCAGACCAGAGCCTGGAAGAAGAATGGCTGCGGGTACTGGGACCGTTTTTGGTCCCGAGAAACCATTGGTTCCCTTTGCTATATTCACTTGAAGACCAACACCAGCCTGATCCCAACTGTGAACCCGGCCATCATTGAGCGCATCATTCCAAGTTCCCGGCATAACATACCCGAAAACCGCTGAGGGGCCCGGCGCAGGCCACTCCCCTGGTCCCGGCGGTCTCCTCCCGGCCCGCTACCAGCAACGGCCGTTAAAAGGAGAGGTATCGGTAATTCAATGACCCGCCTGCACGCGATCGACCGTAATAATGTAGGGGCCTGCGGTGCGCACACAGCTCGCTAAAACTCTTTCGAGTTGTGCGCGCCACCCCAAGGAGAGGTTTTTGTGAATATGTGAAAATGTCGAGATTGTCTAGGGCATCCGCGAGTCATAGATATAAAGCAGCAGGCAGACGTTTTCCCTGGAGGCAGACACCCCGATCTCGTTTATAGCACCAGGAATTGGCGATATATTCCCTCAATATCCTGGAGGCGGTGTAAACCCGCCGGTAACGTCCGTCATCAGCCGGGCCAGGTGGATGGTGGTGCGGTCTTCTAAATAGGGGCCTACGATCTGAACACCCACCGGCAGGCCCTCCGGGGTCAGGCCGACTGGAGCCACGGTGGCTGGTAGATAGGCCACAATGGTCAGACCGGCCCAGGGCAGCAGAACCGAGCCATGGGGCTGGTCTTCACCGTTTACACGGGTGAGACGCTGTGGCAATTCTGTATGATCGTGCTCAAAGGCCGGAATTCGAACAGCCGGACACAAGAGTGCGTCGAATTTCTTGAAAAAATCGGCCCATTTCTGACGCAACTTCAATCGTTCTATCTCCAAGAACTGCCATTCCCTATGGGATTTGGTCATTCCCTGAATCATTCGAACCATTCGTTCCTGACCGGGCTCCACGGGTTTTTGGATTAAATCCAACAATTGGTCGTATTCCGCCTGGGGCGTGCTCCAGACTGTGGCCAGGTTTAAAAGATCCAGGTAGATTTCGTCAGATCGCGCAAAATCGATCTCCGGCCGCTTGTCCTCCACATGTGCTCCAGCTTTGGCCAGTTTATCGGCCGCTTCCTGCAGCCGGTCCCCTACACTCGATTCCACTGGAAAGGCCGGGTCATCGAGCCACAACCCGATCCGGTACTCCTTTAATGCCTTTTTCCGCGCGGGTGGGAGAGTTATGGAATAAGCCTTCCGGTCAGGGAGGGAGGGCCGGACCACCAGGTCCATGACCAGGTCCAGATCTTCCGGACCCCGGGCCAGCGGGCCGGTTACGGAGAGGTCGGTTTGCATGGGATGATTTACAGGGATCAGGCCCATGTCCGGTCCCTGCCCGCGCATGGGCACCACACCATAGCTGGGTTTGTGACCATACACACCGCAAAAATGGGCCGGGGAACGGATAGAGCCCCCTATGTCGCTCCCGATTTCCAGCCCGGTCAGTCCCGCGGCCAGAGCTGTCACTGAGCCGCCTGAGGAGCCGCCCGGGGTGCGGGAGGTATCCCAGGGATTATTGGTCTGGCCATAGACCTCGTTGAAACTCTGGGTGTCCATGGCGAAAAGGGGGATATTGGTCTTACCGAAAATTACTGCCCCGGCGTCAATAAGAGGCTGAACCACGTCCGCGTTCTTTTTGGGCATATAATCCTTAAGTAAAGGCGCTCCCCAGGTGCAAGGCATGCCCATGACCTCCATGGAATCTTTGATGGTCATGGGAAGCCCGTGAAGCGGTCCCCAATTTTCGCCCCGGCTCAAGGCCTGGTCAGCTTCTCTGGCCCGAGCCCGGGCGTTCTCGAAATCGGTGGCCACAATGCAGTTGAGTCCGGGATTGAACCGCTCGTATCTCTCGATGTACATTTCGAGCAGCTCACTTGAGCTGATTCTTTTGTCTAGGATGGCCTTGAGTAATTCTGTGGCCGATTGAAACATCAGTTCACTCATCAATTTCTCCTTAAATTCTGAAGTATGCACATTAACTGAAGGTTAATTTTGACTAAGCCTGACCTTTGCTTGCCAAAATCTAGAATAAATCATTTTAGCACTGACTTACGGAAATCGTCAATAACGTATTTCTCCAAGTTTGCAGGTTTTGGCAGAGATAATTGTTTACTGCGTAAACAATCTTTTGTTTTTGCGTTTTCCACTAGAGCGTTTGTATTCACAAACGCATAAACAGAAGATTGCTTGCTCCGCAAGAAATTTGGAAAACGCTCTAGCCGGAATGACGGCGGTGGTGGTGATCTCAGTTGATGAGTGGGAGCGCTCCAAAGGTTATATTATTGCTGTCCGAGAAAAAACTGATTTTGGACAAGAATGGTTTGCTGTATTCACTTGAAGACCAACGCCTTTGGGTCTAACGACTTTTGGCGCCTAAGATTTAGCCCGGGAGGTTGAAGATGATTGCAACTGAATCACCCATGGCATAAATTGTGCCCTTACTATCGATCAGCACTGACATTGTGAATAATTTACGCCCATCTCGTCTCAGGTAGCGAGAGGTGACCCGGTAATCGGCCTCAATTTCCACGGAAGGCACGCGTAAGAAGCGAACCCCATAACTACCAGTCATAAACATCTTCTTCTCTTGAAGCAGTTTAACGGTGAGGATTTCTTGTTCGGCTGTTTTTGTTTGATTGAAATTACGTATAGGGCCGCACCGCGAATTCTGAATAATTCCACTTAAAAATAATTTTTGTAGAAGAGTTTCCTGGTCTACATATTTATTTATATCATGCCTACTAAATGGTGGTACTTATATAGCGTATTGTCAATAAGCCAAAAGTATGGCTTTAGGTGAACTTCATGCTGATAAACATTTATAATTTAGGTCATTATATATTGAGGTTCTTAGGAAATCATATGATTCGTTTATTTCCTGAATGTTTTATAGAGAACAGCCAACTCATCAAGTTTCTTTTGGATTTCAGAAGCTGGTAACCAACGGCCTTTAATCATAACGCCGCTGATTTTCCGGGTATTAGTGATATCCTTAAGAGGGTTTTTTTCCAGTAGAACCAAATCAGCCCGTTTACCTGCGTCCACAGTTCCAGCGACATCAAGTTCACCCAGATATTCCGCCGGATGGGCCGTGGCCGCTTTCAGTGCTTGATAGGGAGTCAAACCAGCGCCAACCAATTCTTCCAGTTCTGCGTGCAATGAATAGCCGGGAAAAATTCCAGGAAGACCTGCGTCGGTACCGGCCAATAACTTCACACCGTTATCCTGCAAAGCCTTGGTAATGGGGATTTGCAACTGCTCAAAACCATTTTTGATATAGAGTCGATGCTCCGGAGAAATTTTTTGATACCTGGTCGAGTTAAGATAAAACATTACACCCAGGGTTAACGGATGGCTGAAACGAGCTTTCGGGCTGGCCTGGAAATTATCCTTCTTTTCAAAAAGTTCAAGGATTCTACGGTTAGTTATAAGGGTTGGTGCAATCCAGATTCCACTTTCGGCAATTGTTTTCGCGTAATAGTCAATCTGTTCCTGAGAATAATTACCTTTGGCATATCTTATGATTTCTTCCGTATGGACGATGTTCTTTTGTCCTGCTTTCAGAACATATTCGACCGAAAGCTCAACGGGAATATGTCCGATCACTGGCATGCCAACCTCTTTGGCAGTGGCAATAATAGCATCGTAGGACTCTTTGGATAAAAAGGAATAAACTTTAATTGCGTCAAATCCCATATTTTTAGCCTTCAAAACTGCCTGACGAGCTTCTTCCTGAGTATTAACCCAGGTGCTTATTGGAGGCGGCCATGCCTTTTTAGGGCCATCGATCAACCGGGCTAAAGTGAGGTTGGGGCCAATGATTTCACCTTTTTTGATTCTGTCACGCACACGTAAATGTTCAGGTTGCCCAAACATCTCATGAACGCTGGTTACACCATTAGCAATATATAAAAAGAGCATCTGACCGATGTCTATTTTATCCGCAGGAAGCTGGGCTGCCGGAGGAAACATGCCGTTCATAGTGGGGCCCCACAGGTGTATGTGCGTGTCAGATAATCCTGGAATCAGATACTTCCCTGCCCCTTCGATTTTAGCAATCCCCGCCGGGACACTTACTTGTGATGAAGGGCCGATATTAGTTATGCGGCCATTTCTGATAATCACGGTCTGGTCAGTGAGTACACGTTCTCTATCCATGGGAATAACATTGACATGAATAAAGGCAATGCTGTCCTTGACCGCTCTGGCATAAGACGGCTGAATGGCAATCACGCATAATGAGATTAAGACTGTTAATAACCATACCCTTGTATGTCGATAAAAATTATTCATGAGACATTCCCTCCATAATGATGCTACTCTGTTAAATAACTGTTTTTCAAGCCTTCCGGCACCATTCTCTGCCTTAAATATAGGCAGTGAGCTAAGTGAGAGGCTTGCGACTTCTTGCCAAAAGACGATTTCTCGCCCATCTCACCAAAAGTAGAATGTTTTTCCTATTTCAGGGCATAGTAATCCATCGAATAACCAGATAGCCCCTCGTTAACCATGCCCATACACTGCCTGGTACCGTGATAAAGCGGCAATTTCCCAGACAGGACTTGCACCCGCTGGTAACTTGTACACTCCTGGCGTACTCAGATATTGTATTAGAAATTAGAAGACTGGAATTTCAAGGATACTTGCTTAACCATGATTCTATTCAAGATGCAAAACTCGTTGGTACCCGAAATAATTTAGAGCTTTCTCCAACTTTCACTTTTTTTCCAATATCCTTCATTTCAGCGGGTTGACTATTTCACAGCTTAATAAAAATGTCAAATTCAAAAATTCTTTACCAGAAGCTCCTTTTACCCGTACCAGGGCAGGGCCCTTGAACGAGGAGAAAAATCTGTGGTGTTTAAGTCCAGCCGCCGGGATGACTTCTCGCGCCCGCCGCAGGCCAATTACCTGGCCCCGGCGGTCCTCCCGGCCCGCTACCAGCAGCGGGCGAAAGGTCCCACTCGAAGTTACCCGGTCCGAATAATTTTTCTAATACTTTTTTCTTACTTGAATTTTTTGTTAAACGGGATTACAAAGGGGGAAAAGAACGTCATTCGGATTGAGAAAAGCCGACCATCAATGAAACGAGGCGGTTGCCGCCTGATTTCGGATTTACGGGCAGGAGAGAAAGATTCATCAGCGATTCGGACTTATTGGACCGGGCTGACATACCGATCACCTGAAGAGGCAGCCGGGCAGCGCCCATAAATTCGTAACCCGAAAGCCAGGCCGGCTGAAAGGTTTTTAAGATAATCTTCCGATAAAAATTACTTTTTTTACACCAGGGGGAGGAATGAAAATGGACTATAAACTGACCGATGACCAGACAGCGCTTAAGAAAGAGTTTGATGAATTTTTCGCCGCGGAGATGAAAAATGCTCCCCGGTACGAGAGCGGCGCTTTAAAAGACATATATCACTCGGAAGAGGGTTTCCTGTTTCACCGCTATATGATGACCGAACTCGCCAAACGGGGCTGGAACGTAATGGCCTGGCCCAAGGAGTACGGAGGCCGGGACGCGTCCATAATCGATCAGATTTTATTCTCCGAGTCCATGGCATACCATGAGGCTCCGGGCATAGACGTTTTCGGGATCACCATGTTTGCCCCCACTGTCATGCTTTACGCGACTGAGGAACAAAAACAACGCCTCCTGCCTCCCATCGCCAAGGCTGAGGTTCATTACAGCCAGGGTTGGAGCGAACCCAACGCCGGTTCCGACCTGGCCTCACTCACTACCATGGCCATCAGGGAGGGAGATAATTACATCATAAACGGCCAAAAGACATGGACGTCCGGCGCGCACCGGGCCGACCATATGTTCCTGTTGGTCCGTACCGACCCAAGCACGAAAAGAAGCACCGGCCTTTCGGTCTTCAATATAGAAATGAGCCTTCCGGGGATCGAGGTACGGCCTATTCTGTACATGGACAATACCCATTCCTATAATGAAGTCTTTTTTACGGATGTAAAAGTGCCGGTTGAGGAAAGGGTAGGGCCGGAAAACGAGGGCTGGAAGCTGACCCGGGCTACCATGAACTTCGAGAGATCGGGCGCGGGCGCTTACGCGGGTATGAAACGCAGATTTGAAGAGCTGATGGCCTATGTTAAAAACACCAGACGCGACGGCAAACCTCGGGTTGAACATCCGAATGTCCGACGGAAACTGGCCAAGATGTGGATGGATATCGAGATCGGCCGGGCGCTTTCCTACAAGATCGCGTATCTTCAGGAAGGTGGTAATCTGCTTTTCTCACCGGCGGCGGCCTCCGAGTCAAAGGTAATCAGTTCGGAACTGAACCAGCGCATGGCCAATCAGGCCACCGAGATTTTCGGCTTGTACGGACAGATCGAGGCCTCCAGGTGGTCACCCATGAGCGGAACCATGATAA
>JAZGHI010000510.1:0-3618 GCA_036480955.1 Candidatus Adiutricales bacterium | reverse complement strand
GGCCATGCTTCAAACGGGGGAAGCGGATGTCATCGGGATAGTAGCCCAGCAAATTCCTATTATAAAGAAAAATCCAAAGCTGCAGTTAGGCTGGTCCAAGTACACTTACCTGAGAAATATCAATTTTTACGCCCTGGCCGATCCCAAGACACCGAGCCCCTTTCTTGACAGACGTGTCAGAATGGCCGTGGCTTATGGCATCGACAGAGAAGGCATCAGCAAAAATGTGCTGTTGGGGACGACTGAGCCCTGGTCAGGATGCCTGGCTCCGTATCACGCCGGATTTGATCCCGATGCCAAACCCCTTCCCTATGACCCGGAAAAGGCCAAGGCCCTTCTGAAAGCGGCCGGGTATCCCAATGGTTTCGACACTGAGCTTTATAGTGATCCGCCGGTAAAGACTTCGACCGAGGCAATCGCGGCCAGTCTCAAAAAAGTGGGCATCAGGGCCAAGGTCGTCATACCGGAACACGGGACCTGGACGCGCATGGTTCGAGAGAAAAAATTTGGCCACATGGGCGTCCATCCGACCCCCTGGTGGGCCGGACGGACACACCCATCCACGGCCCTGCAAAGTACTTTTGCGCCCAGTTCTCCCTGGACCTACGTGACCACACCCGAACTGGTAGCCGCCCTGAACCATCTGAACGAACAAATCGAGGACGCTGATATTGCCAAGGCCGCCCGGGCGTTAAACAAGATTTATCTCGATCTGGCCTATCGAGTCAATCTTTGGGCCGTCCATATTCCTTATGGCCTGTCTGGCCGGATCAAGTACTGGGAAAACGTGGCCGGCCGTATATTCGTGGTAGCCCTTGAATACCTGACGCTTAAGGAATAACGGACACCTCCCCATCACTTATTAACACTTTTAATACTTTCCCCCCCGGCCGCGGTGAAAAAATCTAGCCGCGGCCGGGGGGGCGGAGTTGATTTATGAAAAAATACATTTTTAGCCGAATCCTTCAAGCGTTGGTATGCATCTTTTTCATCACCATCATTGTCTTCTCCTTGACCCGGTTAAGCGGTGATCCGGCTATGCTCATGGTCCCTCCCGAGGCCACGGCCGAGGATGTTGAAAAAATGAGAGAAATACTGGGCTTAAAAGAACCAATTTATGTCCAATATTGGCGGTTTATTTCCAAGGCGGTGCAAGGTGATTTCGGGAAATCCCTCAGGTGGGACGTACCAAGCCTTGAGCTCTTTCTAGATAGATTTCCCAACACACTGCTTCTGGCCACGTCATCCATGGCTTTTGCGATCTTGATCGGCATCCCGGTCGGTATAATATCGTCGGTAATGGTTGGGAGATGGTTTGATAGATTTGGTAAGGTGTTTGCCCTATTGGGGCAGGCCCTGCCGGTCTTCTGGCTGGGCATCATGCTGATGATAGTTTTTGCGGTATGGCTCGGACTCTTGCCAACCTCCGGGATGGGTACCTGGAAACACCTGCTGATGCCCACAGTGACATTGGGATGGTTTTTTACCGCGGCACTGGCTCGCTTAACCCGTTCAGCCATGCTCGACGTTCTGGACGCGGAATATATCAAGATGGCCAAAATTGTGGGAGTCCCCGGCAAAATGGTTGTCTGGAAACAGGCCTTAAAAAACGCCTTCATCCCCATCCTGACTCTCGGAGCGCTCAATTTCGTGTTCCTGCTCAACGGCACTGTGATTACGGAATCGGTTTTTAACTGGCCGGGAGTAGGCAGGCTGGCGGTTGATTCTATTTTTGCGCGGGACTTTCCCGTGGTGCAAATGTGCGTGCTGATCGCTTCCTGTTTGTATATTTTTACCAATCTTTTCGTAGATATCCTTTATGCTTATATAGATCCTCGGATAAGATATGCTTGAGAGATCAGCTGTTGATAATCCGAGCCTTATCAAGGGTAATGGAGGAAATTTTGTCGCTAGAAAGTAAAACAGAAACATCTTCAGGGCTGACTAATCTCGTTTTACATAAGATATTCCCTTCCATTCGGGGGATACCGATCTTTTCGATATTTATTCTGCTTGTCTTTTTGATTGTCGGTGTCTTTGGGACGTATATAGCGCCCCATGATCCAACTGAGGCTGATTTCTCGTATACGTTGAGACCTCCTTTCTGGATGGAAACCGGGACATTCAAATACTTCTTGGGAACAGACAATCTGGGACGGGATGTCCTTAGCCGGCTCATAGTCGGTACCAAGATTTCACTGCAGGTCGGTTTCCTTGTGGTGGCCCTGGCCGGCGCGCTGGGCAGTATTGTGGCCCTCCTGTCGGGTTATATCGGCGGATGGGTTGATATGGTATTGATGCGGATAACCGACACTATGATGTCCATGCCTTACCTGATGATAGCCATTGTTCTGGCGGCGGTTCTGGGGCCCAGCAAAAAAAATATCATAATAATCCTGGCTCTGGTGGGCTGGGCCGGCTACGCTCGAGAGCTTCGCGGAGAGGTGCTGAGAATCAAGGAGAGTGATTTTGTTAGTTTAGCGGTAACCAGCGGATGCAGTAAAGTCAGGATTATGCTGATACATATCTTTCCCAATGTGGCGAACACCCTCGTGGTACTGGCTACTCTTCAGTTGGGAACGGTGATCATCGCCGAATCATCTTTGAGCTTTCTCGGGGTTGGCGTACCACCTCCGGACCCGGCCTGGGGCACTATGGTGGCGGATGGCCGAAGCGCTATTTCCGAATACTGGTGGCTATGCACCTGGCCGGGCCTGGCTATTTTATTGGTGGTTTTGAGCTGCAACCTTGTTGGTGACTGGCTAAGAGTTCGATTAGACCCCAAATTCCGGCAGATATAGGCCTCAGGGGGAGGAAGGGCAGGGCATGGAAGAAAATATTCTCGAGGTCGAAGATTTAAAGACACATTTTTTTACCCGCCGCGGTGTGGTCAAAGCGGTGGACGGGGTGAGCTTCTCGGTCGGAAAAGGGGAGACCTTGGGGCTGGTGGGAGAATCCGCCTGCGGAAAGACTATTACCTGCCTGTCTATCCTGAGGCTCGTTCCTCAGCCGGCCGGCCGCATCGTGTCCGGGAAGATCATTATGGACGGTCACGATCTTCTGCAAAAAAGCGAAAGCGAGATGGAGGAGATTCGCGGCAGCCAGATATCCATGATTCTCCAGGACCCCATGACCTCATTAAATCCTGTATTCACCGTCGGCCAGCAAGTGGCCTGGCCCATCCGGCTGCATCAGAAGCTGAACCGGAAGGCCATTCAGTCAAAAGTCAGGGAGATGCTTTCCCGGGTTAAGATACCCTCGCCCGAGGTGCGCGCCAGGGAGTATCCTCACCAGATGAGCGGCGGTATGAGACAAAGGATCGTAGGGGCGATGGCTTTGAGCTGTCAGCCTGGTTTACTTATCGCTGACGAACCTACCACGGCCCTGGATGTCACCATTCAGGCCCAGTTCCTGAAGTTAATTGACGAAATACAGCATGATTCAAACCTTGGAATGATCGTGGTTACCCACGATTTCGGTATAGTGGCCAAAGTCTGCGACAGGGTGGCGGTCATGTATGCCGGAAGGATTGTTGAAAACGCGCCGATTCGGAATCTTTTCAATGACCCCAAGCATCCATATACAGTGGCTCTGATGGACTCTCTTCCTAAAATGGAT
>JAZGHI010000509.1:0-4312 GCA_036480955.1 Candidatus Adiutricales bacterium | reverse complement strand
TCTATTATGAAGCTTCTGATAGCTGATGAATTTCTTTCCTATTCCAATGAACCGGATGAGCCGTATTTCAAAATTAGGCTAAAATATCAAATCATAACAAGGCAAATGTGGCGCATAAAAGTTGTCGCTACCTTCTGTCGCTACAAAGGGTATAAAAAGGCATAAAAAGGAGGGTTTGGCTAATTTCCGCGTCCAAAATCTTCAATAATATCAAGGGTTACGTGTTAGAATGCCTGCTTTGGGAGCCGGAAGCCGGAGGTTCTAGCCTGCCCGCCCACGGCTGCGGATAATAAAAGAAATAAGATTACTTTTTTAGTTGACAAACACCGCCTTTTCAGAGATGGGCACCCGGCAGGTTGATAGAATAATAATTTACTTACTTATTTCTGAAGACCTGATCGCCACTGCTCATAATCAGTCCATAGTTCTACCCGTCCACCTCGGATCTTTGGGGCTCTCTCAGACTGCTGCTTTGTCGGTCTGTAGATTTTTGCGATAAATGGACGCTTATGCCTCTCGGCAAACCTTTGGATTCCCGCAATAGTTCTGACAAAGTTTTTGGCAAGTTCTTCGTGGATTGCCCTAGGACCAACCAAAATAAACAGGCCGACACTTGCCATCATAACGGCCTCAATTTCATTTTTTCTACGGCCAATTTTTTTATCGCGACTAACACAATACCATCCTCTTTGCCCAGCTTCAGTAATCCACTCTTCGTCCCAGGTCTCAGGTCCGAAATGATCATCATGAATTTCTAGTTGGATTCCAGATTGGCGTAGGATAGTTGGGAAAATTTTTGAACCCAGATCTCGATCTGAAAAAAAGATCAAATCTAAGCAGCCTTTTCGTAAAAAAGTGCTTCCATAACTTCTTGAGGATGAAGATCATAGTCATCAGCTATACTTTCGGGTGATTCACCCGAATCGATCCGCTCAGCAATTACCGACGTGGATATTTTTTTGCTATTGAGTACTGGTCGCCCAAAAGAAATAAGAGGATCTATAACAATGACCTTATGACCAGCCCGCACTCCATAAACAGGGAATAAACGTACAGGCATATTTGCATCCCATTCCACTCTTTTAAGGTACTCAAATAAGATATCCTTCATGGCAAGCTGGCCACCTAAACTAAGATTGATTAACTCCCCATATCTTTCAATAAATAAGTCTCGAGTTTGGGAGTTTAAAAGAAGGTCCTTGCTGAGAAGAAGCCGATCCACTCCAAATTGCTTTTCAGCGTATTCAAAGGCAACTCGGATGTCTGCTATTTTAATTTGATGGATCTGCCTGAGAGCTCTGAGTAAGTGAGACTCCACAAGATTATTGAAAGAAAGCTGGTTGTATTGGGGATCGGGGAGTCTAATTAAAGGCTCAAAATAAGCCTGGCTGTCCTGTCTTGGATATTGTCGGCCAAGAACCCAAGACCGTAAAGTCGCTGCTGGTATACGGAGGTACCTTGCCGCCTCTGGAATTGTATAAACGGTTTCATTGCGGGGATCTTTCCCTCCATATATATCCATAGCTCGCTTTTTCTCCATGGTATTGTTCACCCCCTCGCTGATGAGTGCCTTTAGTATATCATAATTATATATTTGGATGTGACAAAATGTGACAACCACCAATTATTTTGCCTCTATCGTTTCTATTGTTTCTACAACTCAAAGTTAAGAATATCAATAAGTTAAACGATTAAAAAGGGTTATGGAAACCCCCTGACCCTGAATGGGGTTCAGGGGGTCGGGAGTTCAACTCTCCCCGTCCTGGCCCGTAAATTAAAAAAAATGCCTTACCCGCCCACGGCGGCGGATAAAGGAGTTACATCGGTAATAAAAAGCCAGGTTATCTAGGTGATGAAGGTTAAATATGGTTACAGGCTCAGCCTGCTCGAAATTCATTTTACAAAAATTCAAAAATAAAAGAATATTGTGCCTCCTGAATTTAGCGTCTTTAGCGCTGGCTTAAAGCCGCTTAAATAATAGCAGTAATAAAAGGAGACAAGACTATGTCGGAATCAATACGGGTCGAGACTGAAGGATCAATCGCCACAGTCTGGTTGAACAAACCGAAACAATACAACGCCTTCGACCATGAGATGGCCGGACTGCTGGCTGAACACCTGAACAGAATTGCCGCTGATGAGAGCGTCCGGGGGGTAGTTATCACGGGTGAGGGAAAGGCGTTCTGCGCCGGGGGTAACTTGAAGGCCGTGAGTGAGTACGGATCAAGCCTTCCAGCCGCGTTCCACGGGCTCGCCTCCCGTTTTCACCTGGCTATCGTGGAAATTCGCCGGATGTATAAACCGGTCATTGCCGCTGTAAACGGCGTGGCCGCCGGGGGAGGATTTTCACTGGCCTTGGCCTGCGATTTTCGAGTCATGGCCGAATCGGCGGTTTTGAGGCAGGCCTATACCGCCAGCGGCCTGTGCATTGACGGCGGGGGAACCCACACCCTGCCCCGATTGGTCGGCTTTGCCCGGGCCCTGGAAATCGCCGCGTTCGACCAACCCATCCCATCGGAGAAGGCCCTAGAATGGGGACTGGCCACCAAAATCGCCAAAGACGGAGAGGCGCTGGCCGAGGCTAAAGATATGTGTAATAAACTGGCGGCGGGCTCGCTTCATTCCTTTGGTCTGTCCAAACAACTGCTGACCGATTCCTTCAGCACCTCTTTCGAGACCCAGCTTGAGCATGAACGGGCCGGACTTAATAGCTGCGCCGCTCATCCGGATGGACAGGAAGGTATCAGGGCTTTTCTTGAAAAACGGAAACCCGAGTTAGGGAGCGAGTGACTTAAAAAATGCGGCCAAAGGCCGGCATCGGTTCCTCAAGCAATACAGGCGGCCGGAGGATCGGTGGCCGCGCGTATGTTTAAATCTAGCCGGTGGCCGCCCTGACCATGGCCTTTACGTTTTCCGGCTTGGCGTTAGCCGGAATGTCGCAGCCGGACTGAAGGATGAAACCGCGCGGGCCCAGCTCCCTGACGAGACGGGAGCTGTAATCATAAACTTCTTCCGGCTGGCCGAGATACAGCATTGTGGCCGGGACATCTCCCATGAGACACATGTGGCCGTCCAATGTTTCTTTGGCCTTAAAAATATCCGTCTCTCCGTCCAGGGCCATGATGCATCTGCCTCGGGGCAGTTCGAGAAAACGGTCGAGTTCACGGGTCCAGTCGGAATCCAGATGGAGTATGGCGATCAATCCGGCCTCGACCACCTCATTCACCAATCTGGAAAAATAAGGCCAGGCAAAACGGTTCCACATGACCGGTGAATACAGGCTGGGGGCCGATCGCCATCCGCCTACCCAGACCGCCGGGAAGTTGAGCTTTTTGGCAGAGTCTATGGCCCGGCCGGCCAAATGCGGCACAATGGCCTCCATCGCGGCTTCGACTTTATCCGGTATATCCACCAGATCGCAGGCGAACTCGGCCAGGGAACGCGATCCGCAGAGTACCTCGATGGGCGTGGTAATATTTCCCCCGTTCAAGACCGGAACACCTATCGCCTTCCAGGCATTAAGGACGTCAACCGGTTTCCAGTTCGGAGGAAAAAATTTTTCCGCGGCGTCTTCGAGCACGCGTTCTTTCATGAATTGCCGGTTAAACTGCGGCCAGCCTCTTTTAAGGATCCGGTCGTAGTCTTCCCGCGTCATCAGCTCGGTCTCCACCACCTGCCACATATCGTCCGCGGCCAATTCCACTCCGGGGACACGAACCTTGGACATGAAAAGGTAGGCCAGGCCGTATGGCCAGAAAGACCCGTAGTTGACCGCGTCCGAGTCGCCGATGATTTCATAGGCCTTGAGCATGATCTCAAGATTTTTTTCAGCGGATTCCAGAAATTCGGCTACGGTTGTTTCAGTTACCTGAGCCGCGAACGCGGAATACTCGAGCACAACCGGCGTCCGGTCCGGTTCCTCCAGGCTGACGGCCTGAAGTATTCTTCGAAACCGCTCTTCGTGCCGCTTAGCATGCGTCATGGTTCACTCGCACTTTTATTTCGGCAGACATTTTAATCGTTCCAGTAACTCCTCTTTGTTAGAAACGATGTCATCGAAGCAGAAATGAAGCATGGGATTCAATTTCGATTTTATAAACGCGGCTCGAGTGTCCGTCATAATGCCAACAATATATTTCCGATTTCCTTCGAGCCGGCCATGGATGTAGGCCATACCCAATTCGACGCAGGCCCCTTCGTCCGGTACGCGGCCGTCGAGAACGAACAGAAAAATATCGCAATCTAATATCCGCTCCCGGTTCAGGGTAAATATCGCCTCCCGGCCTTCTTCACGGGTCATCCGCTCGTAACT
>JAZGHI010000508.1:0-2956 GCA_036480955.1 Candidatus Adiutricales bacterium | reverse complement strand
CCATGGACCAGATGGAAGAGATTCCGGAGTCTTCCGGGAAATCCACGGTCTACTCAGGATCCAGGGTCCGGAGGAACGGGTGGCGCAAATACAAGTTGGAGTTCATGGCTCTCCCGGCAGGGGTGGCCATATTTATCGGTCTCTGGGCTTTGATAGCCGAGCTGGGAAATTATCCCACCTTCATTTTACCCGATCCTCTCACCGTTTTTGAAAAACTGGTCGAGATAACGGCTAACGGAACGCTCTGGTACCACAGCCGGGCGACGCTGATCCAGATTCTGGGCGGTCTGGCTTTGGGATTATCCACCGCCACTTTTTTGGGGTACGTACTGGCTAAAAGCCCTTTTCTGGAGCGGTTGACCGGCCCGTATATCGTGGCTTCTCAATCCATTCCGGCCGTGGCTATCGGGCCATTGCTTATCATCTGGTTCGGGTCCGGTAAACTGAGCAAGGTGCTCATCTGCGCCCTGGTGGTTTTTTTCCCGGTTTTGATAAACACCATAGTCGGTATCCGCTCGGTTGATTCCGGACTGAGAACATTGATGCAGTCGCTTCGCGCCAGCCGCTGGCAGACATTTTTCAAGCTCGAGGTGCCCGCCGCCTTGCCCATGCTCCTGGGTGGTCTGAAAATCGGCGTAACACTCTCGGTAATCGGGGCGGTCGTAGGTGAATTCATAGGGGCCGACCGGGGATTGGGGTACTTGATCAATCTGGCCAAGGGTCTGTTTAACACGCCGCTGATGTTCGCGGCGTTCATTGCCCTGGCCGTGATTTCTTTAAGTCTTTATTTATTTGTAACCGCACTCGAGCGCTGGCTGTTGGCCTGGCGCCGGTAATTTGAAAAAGGAAGGAATGTAGAATGAACAGAGTACAAAAAAGTATAGTTGTTGTGTTGGTATGCCTGTTGGCGCTTGCGGCCGGTACGGCTATGGCCGATGAGGGTGCGAAGAAAAAATCCTCCGGCTTGCGCAGCGTAACCATCGGCGTGGGCTATATACCAAATGTGCAGTTCGCTCCGCTCTATGTGGCCCAGCACCGTGGATTTTACGCCGATGAAGGTCTTGAGGTAAAAATCGAATACGGGTTTGAAAACGACTTTGTTTTACTGGCCGCACAGGGGAAGAGAGAATTCGCCGCGGCCAGCGGGGACCAGATCATAATGGCCCGGAGCCAGGGGGTGCCCATTACCTATGTAATGAAATGGTACCAGCGCTATCCCGTTGGAGTGATGAGTCTGGCCTCGAAGGGAGTTACCGGGCCCAAGGATCTGAAAGACTTAAAAATCGGTCTGCCGGGATTTTTCGGATCATCCTATGTGGGCTGGAAGGCCCTGGTGTACGCTACGGGCATTGACGAGAAGGCAGTTACACTGCAGGAAATCGGATTTGCGCAGGCCGCGGCCGTACAGCACGGTCTGGTGGACGCGGCCGTAGTGTATGTCACTAACGAACCGATTCAGATGCGCAGCCGGGGTCTGGACATGAAGGTCATCGAGGTTTCGGATTACATCGACCTGGTCTCAAACGGTCTGGTAGTGGGAGATAAACTGATGGCCGAGGATCCGGAGCTTGTGCGCAAACTGGTGAAGGCCAGCCTGCGCGGTCTCAAGCACACCATGGATAACCCGGACGACGCCTTTGCTGTCGTCAGAAAGGTAATTCCCGAGATTTCGGATAAAGACGCGCCGGTTCAACGTAAGATTCTCGATGCCTCGATCACTCTATGGCGGACCGATAAACTTGGGCTGTCGAGCCGGGAATCCTGGCAGGTCTCATTAGACTTCATGAAGGCCACCGGACTCTTGAAATCAGAACAGGATATGAAGGTTGACTCTCTGTATACGAATCGGTTTGTGGATGCTGACTGACCGTGAATCCTCCGGCCTTACAGACGGTATCGCTATCGAAATCATTTGATACGGCTTTCGGCCGTCTCGAGGCCGTGGCCCATATTAATCTGGTAGTCGAGCCGGGTGAGTTTGTGTGCATAGTCGGACCGTCCGGCTGCGGAAAGAGCACCCTGCTGCAGCTTATGGGGGGATTGTTGGCCCCCACCTCGGGCGAGGTGCTGCTGACCGGCCGGCCTTTGCTCAAACCCCCTCCGGACATAAGTATAGTTTTTCAGAAGCCTAATCTTATGCCCTGGCGGACGGTTATAAACAATGTCCTGCTCCCGGCCGAGATTCAGGCCATACCGGCGGGAGAGGCTAAAAAAAGGGCCAACCAGGCCCTGGCCCTGGTTAAGCTGACAGATTTTGCCAGAGCCTACCCCAAAGCGCTTTCCAGAGGGATGGAACAGCGTGTGGCCCTGGCCAGGGCCCTTATGCAGGACCCGAGCATCTTGCTGCTGGATGAACCTTTCGGTTCTTTGGACGCTTTGACCCGGGAGAGATTGAACAAAGAGATTTTAAGCCTCTGGCAAAAGCGGAATTTAACCGCGGTCATGGTTACCCACGATATCCGGGAAGCTGTTTATCTGGCCGACCGGGTGGTTGTGCTGTCCCCGCGCCCGGCCGTAATCTACGAAGAATTTTTGATTGATCTACCCCGTTCCCGCCCGGAGGGTATCGAATATTCGGAACACTTCGGAGCCCTGGCCTACGAGATACGACAGGCCATCCGGGAATAAAGGGACTTAAGCGGTAAATACGGTGTGACTGAAGAGTACAGGGTATAAAATAATAACTTTGATTAACGTTATTCAGTCCTCCTGACTGGAAAATGCTGTCCAAGAAAAACCGTTTTTGGACACGTGTGATACTGAGCATGATCTTCCTTGTCGTATATCTAAGGTTTATTCACCCGGAAAGAATATTAAATATCACATTCTTGGTCAATCCATATCCTTCGATGTCTTAAGATATTTCCGAACTCTAAAAATCCGGGTGGCCCGGACGTCACACGTCCGGGTTGCGAAGCAACAAGAGGGATATCCGCGGAAGTTGATGACGATCCGG
>JAZGHI010000507.1:0-4756 GCA_036480955.1 Candidatus Adiutricales bacterium | reverse complement strand
CATCAATTCCAGATTTACAGCCCAGGAAAGACCGTGAATCGAGAAACTCTAAGTACTAATTATATAGATTATTTGAGAATAATCCATATGATGGATAGGGTGTCAATTTGAAGATCGGACTTTAGGTTCAATCTATCCGACCGATTTGGTTTATAATTTCAGTGTTTGAAAAAATTAATTATTATAGTTCAAATACCCAATCTAGCTTGAAGCCAGGCCCGGATGCCGTCATCGACGGCATCCGGGCCGCTTCGGACCTTATCCCCGCCTTCCCTGGCTAGACACGCATCGACCATATGAGCCGGTAAGGCAATTTCTTGTATAATATCACTATCTTTAAGCGTCCTTTTTACTAAGACCACTCGATTTTCACCCCGCCAGACGGAAATATAAAAATAATAGACGTCCGGCGGAGAACTATGCTTCCAGGCGTCGATGGATTTGATCTGATATTTCTGAAAGGCTTCCTGGGGAGTCAGGTCCCAATCAGCCATGAACTGGAATCCATTGCTGGCGTTTTTCCTTAATTCTTTCCGGTATCTTGTGTTCTCTGTGTGCGTTTAAAGGCACACAAGAGAAAATTTAATTGAGCTGCAGCCCGCCGTCTACGTTAAAAGCCTGCCCCGTGATTTCCTTGGCCCGATCAGAGACCAGAAATGCGGCCAGGTGCCCGATGTCCTCGGCGGTTTGCGGCCTTCCCAGGGGCGTGGAACTCTTAGCCATGAGATTCCAGGCCTCTTCCGGAGTGACATCGGCCGGTTCGGCTCTCATCTCCAGCATGCGTTTCATACCCTCAGCCCACAGGGGCGTCCAGATCAGGCCGGGACAGATCGTGTTCACGTTTATGTTAAAGGGGGCCACTTGCAAGGCAATAGCCTGGCTTAAATTGATCACCCCGGCCTTGGAAGCGCCGTAAACAGGAAGTGTGGTTCCACCCTTGCGCCCCGCGACAGAAGAAATATTAATAATCTTACCGCTTTTCTGCTGTTTGAAGTGCCGGATCGCGGCCCTGTTTGTTAAAAAAACACCCTTGAGGTTCACATCCATGGTTATGTCCCACACTTCTAGTGGTATGTTTTCAACAGCGGACGCGTTTTCCGAAGAAGACATGAACCGCACGCCGGCTGTCCCGGCCGAACAGACCAGGATATCCAGACCGCCCATTTCTCGAAGAGCGGTCTCGATCAGCGCGTCGCATTCCTTTTCCTTACTCACGTCGGTTTTTACCGTCAGAGACCTGCGGCCGGTTTCCTCGACCTTGGCCGCGACTTTTCGGGCCAGGTCCTCCTTAATATCGCTCACTACCACCTGGGCCCCTTCTCTGGCCAGGCAGAGGCAGACACCCTCTCCAATCCCGCCTCCGCCTCCGGTAACAACCGCTACTCGATCCTTCAAATCCATGGTCAATACTCCTTTTAAGAAAGTTTTATTTCTAGGCTCGGCGATGCGCTCAGCCTGGTTACGAAAGGCTTCGTCCGCCATTTTTCAAGCATAATAATCAACGAACTAGCTGCGCTTGGCAAAGATTAGACCACCTTCCGATACAGGGTAACGCCCCTGGTCTCAACCATGAGCTCGAAACCGGTGCGCAAAACTTCGACATACGGGCTCTTGCTGGCTTCATCACCGTTGATTGTCTCGATCTGTATCCGTTTATGGGGCATGAACCCCCTCTGGAGCAGGTGACGAAGTGGGCTTAAGAAATATTGTATATCCGGGTCATCCGGCAGCACATTAAAGGTGAGAGCCTTGCCGTTACGCTCGGAAACCAGCACCAGTTCCGGACCCCGATATACCAGATGTGTGCTGTCCAGACGTCTTGGAAGCCTTCCCCTCAGCTCCTCGAGTCCCCTTCCGCAGAGTGAAACCGGGTCCGTGGCGTTGATCCAAAAAACCTTGTCGTCAGGCAATTGTCTTTGCAAAGAGCGAAAGGCCTGGTGTGAGATGAACTGCGGTCCTGGGATGCCGTGGAAGAAATAGCCGGCCAGGACCTCCCCGGAAAGTTCCATCAGTCTCAGCGACCGAAAGAGGTCCGGCCAATTAAAGGGAGTCATTTCCTTTGACAGCATTTCCCGAAACAGGATCCCGTACCGATCGAGTAAAATACGCACCCGGTCCTTGTTCCGTTCTTCGACCTCAATCAGGTCATCACTCATTTCAAAGCGGTCGAGGTCAAACCAGTTACCGGCAAAAGGCAGAGAGCCCTTCCATCTGGAGAATCTGGCCCGCCGCCGGGGGCCCTGGCCCGGCCGCGTCTCATCGGCTCCGATTAAAGCTAGCGCCGGCACCTTGAACCGATTCTCGATACCGCGCCGGAGGGAGATAAAGGTATCATTGGTTACGCGGCCTTGCCAGACTTCTTCCCATAGCCTGTCCGCCAATTCAGCGGGACCAAGCTTCGAGGCCCGTTGTAAGGACCAGAAGTCGTACCGTCCCCTCCTATCCGTGAAAAGATCATCCAACCCGGTATCTGGCCGTTCCGGTTGTTCGCGGTAAACTCCTTTGGACGAATTCTCCTGGTTATTATCCTGCCCTGGACCTTCAGTCCCATCAGCTATTAAATCCAGGTCCGGCTCGAAGCAAAAAGCCACCTCACGGTTCCCGCTTCCGATCCACCTGAGGTCACTTTCCTGCATGACGCCATCCAACCACGAGGCTGAATATGAAGGCAGCCGGGCCGGGAGTATGTCAGATTCCCATTGTCCGGCCGGCAGCCGGTAACACAAAAGCTGTTCTAGTCGTCGATACAAACCTTCCACACTGTCTTCAGGATCGGCCAGACCCTGGAAGAGGGCTAGAAATAAGGGCAGCCACTTCATTTCCAGGGGTTCGAAGGCGGGGACGGCCTCGGCACGGGACAGCCTCAGCAGAATCTCAAAATTCTCACTGTCACAGACAGCGTCATCAGCCCCATTGTTAACCAATTCCCCGGTGATCAGCCTCTGCGAATCCAGGAGATCTTCCAGGGCCGGAAATACTCGGCCCTTTTCAAGGCCCAGGGTGGACAATATGAACCCGGCGTCGGTCGGGCCATAAAAGGCAAGCCATTCGCCCAGAATCGCTGTCAATACCTCATCTGTGTCTTCATCGGTATCGGATATATAATTTTCTCCCGGGTTTGAAACCAGATCACTGGTGAGTATGTTCCGGATTTTCAAATTATCCGTTCCACCCCAAAGAGCGTAAGCGATTCTAGGCAGGTTCTCCAAAGCGATTATCAAGGGTTCGGAAATTTCACTGAATTCAACGCGTACTATTCGATCCAGGACCTGCCCCAGTATGATCTCCGGTTCTGTTTCCTGGTCTATTTTGAGGGCTTCGATCAAACTCTGCCACTCCTGCTCAGGGATAACCAGTCGCTCTTTGACCCAATCAATCAGGTCCCGGGGAGCCGAGGGAGAGTAACCGGGACTTAGTCTCTGACGCTTCAGTTCAAAATCCCTCACCAGTTCCGAATTAAGAGTCGGCCGTAATCCGGGAGTAAAGACCACGTCCCGCAGTAAATCGGGGCGTAACTGAGAAGAACCGCCAAGCCTGGGCTCGTCACTCATGTACATGTATTCATTGATCTGACGAAAAGTAACGCTCCGCGCCATAGGACTCGGATTTGTAGTGTAGGTCTCGGACCAGGTTATCACTCCGGACTCGATCTCAGCCAACAGGGTTTTCAAACTCTCCAGATCGAATTCATCCTGGAGACAGGTCCGCCAGGCCTCGAGGAGTATGGGGAAGTCGTCATATTTCCGGATCGAGGCCATTAGTTTTTGCGAACGAAGCCGGCTCATCCAGAGGGGCATCCGCTGGCTCATCTTACTCTTGGTCAGTATCAAGGCCCGGCCCGCGCATTCCCTGAATCTGGCCCCGAAGAAACCGGAGCTTTCGAGTCTTTCCCTCAGCAGCGCTTCGATATTGGAACTGGTTACCAATGACAGCAGTTCCTCTGTCCTGATCTCGTGGGGCAGCAAAATGATTATGCAGTCATTTGAGGAAAATACTTCCAGCCGCTCTCCGAACCTGGCTTCCCAGGCCGCGTCAAGAGCCATGGCTAGAGGCCGATTGACCCGGCCGCCCCAGAAGGTATGCAGGACTACCTGGTTTCCCGGAACACCTCCGGGGCCGGTTTGCACGTATTCCACCATCAGATGATGCCGGTGCGGCAGGTCCGTTTTTGTAGCCTCTCTCTGCTTTTTCAGATACTCGATCAATTGGTCGGCCGCGACCTCGTCCATACAGTTTTCTCTCTGCAGGACAGCGGGAAACTCCGGATCGTCCAAACGGTTATTAGCTATTTCCAGGAATCGGCCGATCATATTGGAGAAGTGAAAATCCCGGCCGAATTCCTCGGCTTTCCAGAACGGGGCGGCCATGGACTTTGGGTTGGCCGGCAGGACAAACACATCGTTGTGTGTGATGCGTTGGATCCGCCAGTTCTGTGTGCCCAGGGTAAAGGTCTGGCCTAGGGTGGCTTCCCAGACAAACTCCTCGTCGAGGTCGCCGATACGCGAGTTAGTGTCGTCGTGCCGTAGGTTAAAATAACCCCGGTCCGGGATCGTCCCACCGGACATGTAGAGAGACAGCAAAGCGCCCTTTCGTGCAATAACGGTATTATCGATGCGGTCGATAGACAAACGGGTGCGCAATTCCCGCACCCGGTTGTCAGCGTATCGGCCGCCCAACATATTCAAGACCAGATCGAACTGGACGCGGCTTAAATTCCGAAACGGATAGCCGGCCTTGATCTGGGCATGGAGATCGT
>JAZGHI010000506.1:0-2439 GCA_036480955.1 Candidatus Adiutricales bacterium | reverse complement strand
CCCGAAGCGGATTGGTGCTGCGGCGGAGCTGGTTCATACGCTTTTACTAATTACGACCTTTCGCGGGAAGTCCTGGGCAGAAAGATGGAAAATATAAAAAAAACAGACGCGGACGTAATTGCCACCTCATGCCCGGCATATCGCGGCGCCAAACCGGCACCCTGATTGCACGGCTTTGGGGATGACGTTCTGGTTTGTGCGTAAAAATGTGAATAATAACAGGCGGTTAAACCCTGGCTCTTCATTAAAACAGGCTGTTAACCGGCTCGGAAATTTTTGTGTAAAATGCGTATCGCGGCAGATGAAGGAAATGTTCTGCATATTGCGGCGTCAAACCCGCATCCTGATTGCACGGCTGTGGGGACGACGTTCTGGTTCATGCGTAAAAATGTGAATAATAACAGGCGGTTAAACTTTGGTTCCCTATAAAAGGACCCCGCGGCAAGCCTCGGGATTTCAACCGGAAAAATCTGAGCGAAAGACGAAGCAAGCTTCGGGGAATTAAACCCCACTGGGGGATTAAATTAACTCACGTCATACACCGCCGCGGCGGCTTCGAGAGCGCCTGGTTTCACTTCCACTCCCTGGGATTTCAGTACCGTTTCCAAGCACGAGAGAAAGAGGAACACGTTTTTCCTCCGAGAAGAGTGCCCCATCAAACCAACTCGCCAGATTTTCCCGGCCAGATCGCCCAGACCCCCGGCAATCTCCAGACCGAAGTCATTGAGCAGCTCCTTCCTTACCCGCAGATCATCAGCGCCTTCGGGTATTCGAACCGTGTTCAGCATGGGCAGCCGTTCTCCTTCGGGAACGAGCATGTTCAGACCCATGGCTTCCACTCCGGCCACGAGGCTTTTGTGGTTTTGCATGTGCCTGGCAAAACGTTCCTTCAGGCCTTCCTCCGCGATAATTCTCAAGGCTTCACGCAGACCGTAAATCATGTTGATCGGAGCGGTGTGGTGGTATTTTCGCTCACTCCCCCAATAACTTCCCACCATACTCATATCCAGATACCAGCTCGTTACCGGTGTTTTTCGGTTTTCCAGGGCCTTTAAGGCGGCCGGACTGAATGAGATAGGGGCTAGACCGGGAGGACACGACAGGCATTTCTGTGTACCGCTGTAAGCGGCGTCAATTCCCATATCGTCCAGGGCCACTTCAATCCCACCTAAAGAGGTCACCATGTCCACTAGAAAGAGGGCGCCGGATTCTTGGGCGATGGCGGCCAGGTCCGTGAGGGGTTGACATACTCCGGTCGAGGTCTCGGCATGAACCACTGCCAGAAGTTTCGGGTGCTTCCCCTGAACCGCCTCGCGGACCGTTTCGGGATCAATGGCCCGGCCCCACTCACCATCAACCCGGATGAGTTCGCCGCCCAATCGATTTACGATATCGCACATCCTTGTGCCGAAAACCCCGTTTACACACACGACCACCTCGTCCCCCGGCTCGACCAGGTTTGTAAAACAAGTCTCCATCCCCGCGCTGCCGGTCCCGGAAACTGGTATGGTCAAACCATTATCTGTTTTAAACAGGAATCTCAACAGAGATTGCGTTTCATCCATTATGGAAAGAAAGGTGGGGTCAAGATGTCCTATGCATGGCGCGGACATGGCCTGCAGAACACGAGACGGGACGTTGCTCGGGCCAGGCCCAAGAAGGACTCGCTCACCGGGATCAATGTCTCGTAAATCATTGGGATTGAAACTCATTGAAACCTCCTTCATTATGGCTGTTTATAAATTACCGTTCTTTAAAACTGAGCTTCATGTTAGGCAAGAAACGTCTTCGTTTAATAAGCGCTCGGAGTATAATGAAATAATTACCCTGTGTCAAACTAAGGTAAAAGACGGAATATCCATTAGCGATCCCGGTCGGAAGCCGACATGAGACGACCGGAAATCCATATTAATTGGTCTCGGAATACAAAATGGGTCTCAAAAAGGAGCGGCCTGAATTTTTGAGGTTGATTTTTCAGGCTCAGTCGTATTAAGTTTCATGAACGACGATAATAGGGTAATCAGTTGAATTGAATCTAAGAATTGTTATCACGTTAATTCATGGCCGAAAATGCAGATTTTAGGAGGACCAACCATGGTAAAGAAAAAAGTGGTAGCCCAACTCCCGGGAACCGGCCGAACGGGTGACGTGGCCCAACGTTACGCTCTGGAACTCGAAGCTCTGGCTCCCGTTGCTGACATTCATGAGGTTAAAGGGGGAACGGAAGAGGAATTCATCGAAGGTGCCAGGGACGCTGAAGCCATTATCACCACCTGGGGCATGCGGATCAATAAAAACATAATTTCTAACCTGGAAAAGTGTGTGGTAATCGGCGTCGGTAGCGTCGGGGTCGATATGGTTGATGTTGAAGCCGCCACTGAAGCCGGTATCGTAGTCACAAATACTCCGGACATATTTATTGAAGAAGTCGCCGATCAC